>CAYSVF010000306.1:0-3836 GCA_964434415.1 uncultured Parvibaculum sp. | reverse complement strand
CGATCGCGGTCTTGAGGTCGGCCGCGCTCGTGATGTTCGACGAAATGGTGACCGTGGCAGCCGTCGAGCCGCCAATGATGATGTCGAGCGCTTCGTTGGTACCGGCAGAGGTGCTGAAGTCATGCGCGGTGATCGAAGAAGAGGTCAGCGTCGTCGCCGTCGCCTTGGCCTGAAGAGCCTGGTTGGCGGTGGACTTCGCCTGGTCGACCAGCTTCTGGATCGAGGTGAGGCCCTGGTCAGCCGCCTTCAGCGTCTGGATCGAGAGCTTCGTGGAGTCCTGAAGAGCCGTCAGGTCCGAGGCGCGGTTGGACAGGCCCTGCGCCGTGAAGAACGACTGCGGGTTGTCGAGAGCGCTGTTGACCTTCTTACCGGTGGACAGACGCGAAGACGTCTGCGCCATCATGTCGGCCGTGTTCTGGAGGGAGAGAAGGTTCTGACGAACCGAAGCAGAAAGAGCAATACCACCCATTTTAGATTTCCTTTCCTAGGAATGATCGTCAAAAGCTCGTCCTGAGCTCTGAATGGACGATAGGGGCGGGCCTCTTAAGAGCCAGTAAACAGAACTGCGATTTCAGTCCCGGACACAAAAAAAGCGGGGCACGAGGCCCCGCTTGATTTCGTCGTGGTAATTTTCGGGTTAACCGAAGAGGCGCAGCACACCCTGTTCGGCCTGGTTGGCCAGGGAAAGCGCCGTGGTGCCCAATTGCTGGCGCGTCTGAAGGGCGAGCAGCTTGGCGCCTTCTTCATTCGTGTCGGCCAGCGTCAGGTTGGAAGCGCCGGTCTGCAGCGTGTCCACGAGGTTCTTGGTGAAGTCCTGGCGGATTTCCACCACACCCAGATTGCCGCCGAAGGTGGAGGCCTGCTGGCGCAGAACATCCGTGGTGGAGTTCAGGCCGTTGATCAGATCATTGATGTTGGTGTCGGACTCGAATTCGTGATTGCCGTCCGTCGAGCCAACCGTGGCGATGTTCAGAAGACCGTCCGGGGTCAGATCGACGCCCTGAATGTCCATCTTGCTGCTCTGGTCTTCATTGAAGAAGACGCTCAGCAGATCGCCCTTGAGCAGGTTGACGCCCTTATAGCTCGCATCGTCGGCCAACTGCTTGATCTGGTCGCGCAGATTGTTGAAGTCCTTTTCGTACTTGTCGCGGTTCACACCGTTGGACGAGGAGGTCTTCGTGCCGAGCAGTTTGGAGAGCGCGGTATTGTCGGCGGAGTCCGTCGTGACGGCGACCGCGCGGCCCGAGGCGGCTTCCAGATGAAGCTGGCCGTCCTCGATGGAGGCGGTGACGCCTTCGCCGGTCAGGTCGCCACCCGCATCGGTGTTGATCGCATCGACAAGCGCCTTGATGTCGCTCGAGGCCGTAATGGCGTAGTCGAAGGTCTTTTCGCCGACCGTGAGCGTGATCGTCTCGCCGGAGGTAAAGCCGCGGGAGGTATCGGTCAGCGTGTTGGTCGCGCCGGATGCCGTGGTGCCGGTGCCGACGACGCCGGTGGACGCCTTGCCGGTCAGCGTGGTCGCGCTGATCTTGGTTTCCAGCGCTTGGTTCGCCGTCGCCTTCAGGCTTTCGACAAGTTTCTGGATCGATGTGATGCCCTGATCGGCGGCCTTCAGCGTCTGAATGGACTGGCCCATGCTGTCGAGCAGGGTGTTCAGATCGGACGCCCGGTTGTTGAGGCCCTGTGCCGTAAAATAGGCGGTCGGGTTGTCGATCGCGCTATTCACCTTCAGGCCGGTCGAGAGACGAAGGTTCGTCTCCGAAAGCATCTTCTGCGTGTTCTGCATGCTGAGCAGATTGGAGCGGATCGCTCCGGAAAGAACCACATCAGCCATTGTCATCTACCTCTAGGGTTTTGCCGGCTCGTCGTATCATCACGGCACAGCGGCTATACTCGGAATTAATGCTTAATTCAGCGTAAACGGATCTGGATCTTTCCTTCTCCGCTGTGGCTTCTCACGCTTCCGAGCGCCAGATTCCACGCCGCGTCACTACTGGCATGCTATATCGCACAAGCCGTGCCATATCTATTTTTATAATAAAAACAATAGGTTGGGTGTTTTAGGGGGCCTCGTGGGCGGCAATTGATGCGCGGCCTACGGCAAAGTTTGCCGGTCGGCAGGCAGGAAATGCTCAGCCGATCAGGCGGTTTGCCGCTTCCTTGCGGAATTCGGCGACCAGGGCCTCGCGGTCCCAGAAGGGCGCCTGAGGGTAAACGGTGAGGGAGGGATACCAGGGCAGGCTGCCCGTGCCGAGCTGGTTGGCATTCTCGACCGGGGCGAAGACGAGGGCGTTCGCTCCCAGCGCGCCGGCCATTTCGGTCGCCGCGTTCCATGATCCGACCGTGAGATCGAGTTCGCACAGAAGCGCGGCCACGCCTTCAAGGTCGTCATGCGTGTCGAGACCGGGCATCTCGTGGATCGCGATGCCGAGGTCCCGCCTCGCTGCGGCGAGTTCTTCCTCGGGCTTCGAATATTGAAGGTTCACGATGTCGAAGCGGTCGTCGTCCAGAAGCGGCTTCCAGTCGGAAAGCTGCGTGGCATAGAGATCGCGCAGCGCATTCGAGATACCCGAGCGCCAGGTGATGCCGATCTTGGGCCGCGGCCCCAGAGAAGAGAGCCAGTCGCGCGCCCGGGCCCGTTTTTCGGGGCAGGCGACGAGACGGGGCGGATTTTTCGGGAATGCGTCCAGGCTGCGGCGCAGATGAATGGACGGCATGGCGGCCGGCGCGGTCAGGTCGAAATCGATCTCGCCGTAGTTTTCAAAGCCCGATGCAAGGCGCGTTTCGGCCCGTACCGTCGCGCCGGGCCATGTGCGCTGGTAGAGCGGCACCACGCGCGGATCGGTTTCGATGATGACATGGCCCGCGCGCTCCACGATGTCGTGATAGACGGTGGAGAAGCGGAAATCGTCGCCCAAACCCTGTTCGCGCCAAAGGAAAATCGTCTTGTCTGCGAGGTCCTCGTCTTTCCAGATGAGACCGGGGAAGGGGCGCAGCGGCGTGCGCGTGCCGGATTCGAAACCGTAGCCGTAAAGATCCCAGCCATTCTCTATATCGCCGGTGGCGAGCAGGGCGAGGGCGAGGTTCCAGAGGATTTTGGCGTTCCGCGGCGTGGCGGACAGCGCCTGCCGATAAAGCTGGATCGCCTCCTGCGTGCGTCCGCAGTTCTGAAGCATCGAGCCCAGATTGACGGCGGCCTGGATCAGGTCCGGCTTCAGCATCAGGGCGCGCCGGTAACAGGCCTCCGCCTCGTCGAACATGGCGGCATTGGCAAGATAGCGGCCGAGATTGCTGTAGGCCTCGGGATTGTCGGGAAACATCTCGATGACTTCGGAGACGAGATCGACGGCGGCCTGCGTTTCGCCGCGCTCGTCGAGGATCGAGGCGAGGTTGATGCGCGCAGACGCGATCCGCGGCTCCTTGCGCATCAGTTTGCGGTAGATCTCTTCGGCGCGTTTCTTCTCGCCGCATTCGGCAAAGGCGAGGGCGACCTCGAACTGCTTCGGCAAATCCTGTCCGGCGCGCCGGGATGCCTTTTCGAGATGTTTGCAGGCTTCTTCGGTCTCATCGAGCAGGGTCAGGGCCTGCGCCATGACGAGGCGCGCCTGATGGGTGTCGGGCTTTTCGGCCAGCACGGCATCCAGATACTGAATAGCCTTTAGCGGGTCGCAGGCCGCAACCGCGTCCGCGGCCAGATCCAGCTTTTGCCGGAGGCTGGTGGCCTCCATGGAATGTACCGGATCCGTCGCGATTTCGATTTCGATTTCGAACGCCATGCCCACCCTCGTTCAATCCGGCCGACGCCGGTGCCCAACGTCCAGCGCCCAACGCTCAAC
>CAYSVF010000305.1:0-3845 GCA_964434415.1 uncultured Parvibaculum sp. | reverse complement strand
TCCTCTGGGAGGAAATCCTGAAGCGCTTCAGCCGGATCGAAGTGGTCGGCGAACCGGAGCGCGTTCGGTCCAACTTCGTGCGCGGCTACGCCACGCTGCCGGTGAAGCTGCATAGCTGACGAAAAACCGGATTTTCCAAAGGTAAAGGCGGCGGGCTGTTCGGCCCGCCGCCTTTTCTCTTCACTGAAAAACGTGCTTCAGAACGACAGGTTCAACCGCAGGCTTCCGCCGTAATCCTCGAAGCCGCTGACACCGGCACCGTCATAATAGCCCTGAGCCGACAAGACGAAACGCTCATCCAGTTTGACCGAAACGCCGCCATCGGCCCTTGCCCGGAAATTCGAACCTCCGTTGGCAGCGAGACCGGTGGTGAGATCCACGATCGCCGCTCGTTGAAAATCCCACAAACCGCTGACACCAAAGTTGAATGACAGGTCGGGAGCGTCTTCGAGAGGAAGGTCATAGATTACCTTCGGGCCAAAAGTGAGACGACCGAGTTCGATGGATTGGCTGGGAATCAGGTTTCCCAAACTGTCCGTGTAGGAATGCTGGTCCTCCCGGAAATACTTTGCATCCACATAAGGCTGGAACGTCCAACGCTCCTGGTGGAAGTCGCCCGTAAATCTGCCGCGGAGCATCCAACGATCGGTCCGGAACTTGTCTCGATAAGTCCCAAATGGGCTGACCGTGTTGTCGGACATTCCCCATGCAGCACGCGTATCAAAGATCAGATTTTCATGAACTCTTGCAACCAGATAAGGACCAACCATCCAGCCCTGACCATCAACCGAGGTGTTCTGGACATTGTCTTCCTCGTCAATCCAGTCGAACTGAACGATCACACCCGCGATAACGGTGGGGGGACGTTGTAATCCACACCGAGGTAGAGCAGGGACATATCGTTTTTGCTGTCCCCGCTCTTGCCGTGGGACAGAGTTCCCTGAATCCAGGCATCGATACCACCCAGTTCAGTCTGTCCGCCGTCTCCGGCTGCAACACCGCTTTCTCCATCACCTTTCAGAGAGGCCATCATCTGGCCGAGAGATCCCTGGAATGCGAGCTGATACTGATCCTTGTCGCCGTTGAAAGCGGCGGTTCCAGGTGCCTGACCGCCATTGGTTCGGCTCAGGCGCGCTGAAAGGTCGGGATCGTTCGAAACGATCTTGTCGGCGCGACGGCTCATAAAGTTCGAGATGATGCGTTGCGTCCGGGTCCTGACGTAGCTGCTTTCACGTACGCTCGTGAAGGTACACACGATCGACTCTCCGCCATCAAGATCGATAGTCACCGTTCTGTTAGCGACATCGTAGACGGAGCCGGAATCGGTATCTCCCGAACATGTGATCGAGCTGAGGGTCCAACCCGTAACCTCATCCTGCACGAGGGTGATGGAACCCGAATTGAGATTGACCGCTCCCGATGAACCGACATTGCCGGATGTGGTGATTGACAGGCCGTTCAGTTCCGTCGCGCTTGATGTGAATGTGAACGTACCGTCTCCGGCAATATTGGGAGACGTTCTTTCGATGATCGTGATGTCACCGCTGGTGATCACCCCCGTTCCCTGAATCGCAAAGGTGTATGTTCCTTCGTCTGCGTCATTATTCGCGATGGTAACGGTTGCCGTACGCAGGCCGGTTGCACCCGGGGTAAAGGTAACGGTGAAGGTCGTATTTCCTCCTCCGGCGACCGGGGTAGATGCGTCTGTCGTCAGCGCAAAATCGCTCGCATTCGTACCGCTGATGGAGACGCGCGGACTGCCGGTCAGATTCAAAGAAGAAGTACCGGAGTTCGAGATGGTGAAAGTATGCGCGACACTTGCGCTGACGCCCACATTGCCGAAATCGGTGTCATCGGAAACGGAGGGTGTGGTGTCGCCGCTGACGATAGACTGGCTGTTGCCGGATACGTCGATTTCGACCGGCGAGTCATAGGTGAAGCCGCCGCTCGACGTTGCCGCGCCGAGGAAATTTGTCACAACGACATCAACCGCGCCTCCCGCATGAGCAGGGGCAGTCACCGTCAAGGATGTTTGCGTACTGGCTGTCACCGTTGCAGCGGATCCACCAAAGGTAACGCTCAGCAATCCGCACAAATTTGTGCCGGTGATGGTGACGGATGTCCCACCCGCCTGAGGTCCGTTCGACGGCGATATGTTAGTGATAGACGGTGCCGCGGTGGGCGAAGTGCCTTCGCAGATAGTAAAGCCACTGACGGCGGTGCCACCGGCTTCCTTCGAAATCGCGAAATTGTAAGTCGTCCCCGAGAAATCGAACTGAACGCTCTTTTTGTATTCCGCAGCTACGTCAACGCTGATCTGCGTTCCATTCGCGTAGCTTACCCCACCAAGCAGGACATTTGTCACGCTGCTGCCATAGGCAACACTGATACCGGGTGTAAATCCCTGAGTTCCGTCGGTGCTTACGTTGTTTAGCACCTTCATAATCTTAGACGCAGCACTGAGATTGTATTTGTTCGTCGGCGCGTCACCAACAGAACATGTGCTGCTGTTGAAGTAGATCGTAGCAGCACGTCCGAGAAAAAGAGCCGGGATAAACCCTGACGCACCTTGCTCGGCAGATGACGCATCATCAATGACACCGCATGTGGTGCCATTCGTTGCGGCATAGGTAGGGGTAACACCACCGGCAAAGGCAGCGACCAGTACAAGAGATACCGCAAGCAGACCGCGCATCGCTCGCTGTCGCGCCTTCTCCCAGATAGTTATGTCGTCACTTCTTGGATTGATGTTCGACCCGTCTCGACCTTGCGCCATCGAGTGCCCCCCTCATAGTCAATTTGCTGCCGCCCTAATGCAAAACATTAACGGCAAGTAATATCTTGCGCAGGTTTTTCGTCAACAGGGTTGCTATGGTAAAATGGTGTTTGCAGACGAATTGTCGCGTCGGCCCGAGCTTTTTACATTTTCAGCCATGGCCGCCAGACGATCGGACAGCGGATTGGTCTTTCGCCACACCATACCAATGGTCCGGCTGGGGCGGGGGCTCTTCAGCCGTGAGACGGCAACCGGCGCCGACCGTGTTTCGATCGGAACCGCCATTTCCGGGATCAGGGTGACGCCCATGCCGGCCCCGACCATCTGCACGAGGGTCGAAAGGGAGCTGCCCTCCACCAGGTCGCGAGGCGGTCTCGACGACATGTTGCAGAAGGATAGGGCCTGATCGCGGAAGCAATGGCCTTCTTCCAGCAGGAGGAGGCGCATCTCGCGCAGCATCGCCGCACTCGGGACCGGCTTTTTCTGATCTTCGAGCGGCCGGACGAGAACGAACTCCTCGTCGAAAAGCGGATATTCGGTCAGGGAGGGTTCCGAGACGGGCAGCGCAACGATGGCTGTATCGAGCCGTCCTTCCGTGAGGTCCTCCACAAGCTTTTGCGTCATCGCCTCGCGCGGGCGCAGATCCATATCCGGGTAGTGCGCCGTCATGGATTTGACGATGGCGGGCAGCAGATAGGGGGCGACTGTCGGGATGATGCCGATCCGGAGCGGGCCCGCCATCGGGCGGGACGACGACGCCCGGGCAAGGTCGCCGAGTTCGTCCACCGCCCTCAGAATGCTTCGCGCGCGCTCTGCGAAGGCCTCGCCGAGGCTGGTCAGCCGGATATGCCGCGATCCCCGCTCGACGAGAGGTGCGCCCACGATCTCCTCCAGCTCTTTTACCTGCTGCGAGAGGGCCGGCTGGGAGATGGCACAGGCTTCGGCGGCGCGCCCGAAATGGCCGTGATGGGCCAGGGCATCGAAGTAGCGGAGGTGCCTGATCGTGATTGCATTCATAAGCGTAGCCTATCGCTACGATCAGGAAATACAAATTATAATTATTCTAATG
>CAYSVF010000304.1:0-3852 GCA_964434415.1 uncultured Parvibaculum sp. | reverse complement strand
CGATGCGGTCAAGGAAGTGCAGGGCATCTGCGAGACGCAACCGCCGCGCCCGGAAGGCATTCTGGCGCTCCGGGGCGTGCTGGAAACCGGCGATGCCTCCGAAACCGATCCGGAAGAAAAAGCGGCGCTGGAGGGCGCGCTGGTGAAATCCTTCGAGGAGGCGGCTTCCGCGCTCGCCATGGCACGGGCGGAAGAGGGGCTGAAGCTGGAGGCGCTTGTCTCCGCCCAGATCGACGAAATCGAAAAGCTGACGAAAGACGCCGCCGCCGCGCCCGCGGCGAGCCCGCACGCCATTCGCGATCGGCTGGCCGCGCAAATTCATGAACTGCTCGACGGCAATAGTGGTATCGCGGAAGACCGCCTGGCGCATGAGGCGGCCTTGCTCGCGACCAAGGCCGATATCCGCGAGGAGCTCGACCGGCTGACCGCCCATGTGGAACAGGCGAGGGGACTGCTTACCGGCACCGATCCGAAAGGGCGTCGCCTCGACTTTCTGACGCAGGAATTCAATCGCGAGGCGAATACGCTGTGTTCCAAGGCGGCGGATGTCAGCCTGACGCGGATCGGGCTCGACCTGAAAGCCGTGATCGATCAGCTCCGCGAGCAGATCCAGAATATCGAGTGACGGGGGACGAGCGCATGAGCGGGATCGACATCAAGAGACGCGGCCTGATGCTGGTGCTGTCATCGCCCTCCGGCGCGGGCAAGACGACGCTCTCGCGTCGGCTTCTCGAAAGCGACGGCAATATCACCATGTCCGTCTCCGCCACGACGCGCGCTCCGCGCCCCGGCGAAGTGAACGGCAAGGACTATTATTTTCTGTCGACGGAAGATTTCGGCATCATGCGCAACAAGGGCGACCTCCTTGAAAGCGCGAAAGTGTTCGACAATTACTACGGCACGCCCCGCGCGCCCGTGGAAGAAGCATTGAGTGCGGGCCGCGACGTGCTCTTCGATATCGACTGGCAGGGCACGCAGCAGCTCAGCGAAAGCGCCAAGGGCGATCTGGTGAGGGTTTTCGTGCTTCCGCCATCCGCGCAGGAGCTGGAACGACGGCTGCACTCGCGCGCGCAGGACAGCGAGGAGGTCATCGCCCGACGCATGGCGAAAGCGTCGGACGAGATCAGCCATTATTCCGAATATGAGTACATCATCGTGAATGACGATCCGGAAAAGGCGTTCGGTGAATTGCAGGCCATCCTGCAGGCCGAACGCCTTCGCCTGAGCCGTCTGACGGGTCTGTCCAACTTCGTGAAGCAGATCCGCGAAGCGCTTTGAGCGGGCTTACATGCAGCCCATGACCGGCAGGATCTGGTCGGCTTTCTGCTTCTGCGCGTCGGAAAGCGCGTCATAGAGCTTTTCGGTGGCAGGCTTCAGCTCTTCAAGCGTTTCGAGCCGGGCCTTCATGGCTTCGATCCGGAAATTGAGCATATCCACCACGGAGCGGGTCTGGCCGCTGTTGCCGAACATCTGCATCATCGTGCCGTGCATGGAGATCATGGTCTGCGAGTTCGTGCGCATGGCATCCGCATACTCGTTCCAGGCGGCCTCCTGATCGGGCGTGATCTTGAGTTCGGCCTTGAGGAAGGCGACGCGGCCGTCGAGATAAGTGTCATAGTCGCCGCCGGATGCGCCATAGGCCATGCCGCAGCCGCCACCCATCATGCCGTAGCCGCCGCCCATCATGCCACCGCCACGCATACCGCGACCATAGCCCTGGCCCATCATACCCTGGCCCATGCCTTGGCCCCAGCCGTTCATCATGCCCCAGCCATAGCTGGACTGCGGGGCATCGTCATTATCCTGCGCCGATGCCGCGGGCGCGGCGATGGCGAGACCGAGTGCGAAGGTGAGAGTGGCAAGACCCGCACCGGCAAGCTTCAAAAGACTCATGGCGTCCTCCATGTACAAAGAGAACGCCATGCTCATCCCGCAAAGCGGGCAATTCATTGAGGCAGATCAAACCAAAACCATAATTATTTTGTGGAATTGACCTGCCGCCATTTGACCTGGATCAAATGGCCATGCCCCGGATCAGGGTTTCAGCACCACGCGGCCCATCACATGGCCTTCGCGCAGGTCGTCCAGCGATTTGGAGGCCTCCGAAAGCGGGCGCTCGGCCACCGGGATCGGATCGATCTTGCCGGCCTTCACCAGATCCATCATCTCATGCGTTTCCGACAGCGAGCCCACATAGGAGCCGCCGATGGAGATGGCACGCATCGGGAACATGGGGATCGGCATGGAGAAGCCGCCGCCGAAAAGGCCGACCACGATCACCTTGCCGCCCTTGCGGACGGCACCCTGCGCGAATTTCAGCGAGGCTTCGGAGCCGACGAAATCGACCGCCGCCGGAACGCCGCCATCGGTGTCGGCGAGCAGCTTCTTCAGCGCGTCTTCGTCCTTCGGGTTGTAGACCTCATGCGCGCCCGAGCCCTTGGCGGACTGGAGCTTGTTCTCGTCCACATCGGCGGCGAGGGGCGCAGCCGGGAACATGGCCTTGGCGAATTGCAGGCCCATCATGCCCACGCCGCCGAGACCGACCACCAGCACGCGCTCTTCGTCGGTGAGATCGCCGAGCTTCTTCATCGCGCTGTAGGCGGTGAGGCCGGAGCACATATAGGTGGCGGCAAGGCCTTCCTTCACGCCTTCATAGTCAAGCAGGTAGCGCGGATGCGGCACGATGCAATGCGTGGCATAGCCGCCCGCGACGGTGATGCCAAGCGCGCGCGGGCGGTTGCACAGATGCTCGTCGCCACGGTTGCAGGTGGGGCAGGCGCCGCAGCCGATCCAGGGGAAGACGACGCGCTGGTCGCCGACCTTCACGCCTTCCGCGTCCGGGCCCACGGCGACGACTTCGCCTTCGATCTCGTGGCCGAGCGTGAAGGGCAGCTTGCGGCCACCGCTCACATCGAGCTTGTTGCCGCCGCCCATGTCGAAATAACCGTCATGCAGATGGACGTCCGAATGGCAGACGCCGCAATGGCTCACTTTCACGAGGACTTCGCTGCCTTTCGGCTCCGGCGTGTCCATGGTGACTTCCTGGAGCGGCGCCCCGTATTCGACTATGGCTTCGGCTTTCATGATGGCCTCCCGACTGAACTGGCTGGTTGTTTTGCGCGCTACTTTTGCACGGCGACGGCCCACTCACAACATGGGCGGACCGCTAAAACGCCTGCAGACGCAGGGTTTCGGCAAGCTGGCAGAATTGTTCCACGCTGAGCTGCTCCGCGCGCATGGTCGGGTCGATATGCGCCGCCTCGAGAAGTGCGACGGGCTCGCGCACAATGGGTTTCAGCGCGGCGCGAAGCATTTTGCGGCGCTGCCCGAATGCGGCGGCGACGACTTTCTCCAGAACTTTCGGATCGGCGGGTGCGAGCGGCTTGGGACGCGGAATGAGTTCCACCACCGATGAGGTGACGGAAGGCGGCGGCGTGAAGGCGCGCCGGTCCACATCGAAGAGAATGCGGGCATGGGTCCGCCATTGCGCGAGCACGCCGAGCCGTCCATAGGCGCGGGATCCGGGCGGCGCCACGATGCGCTGGGCGACTTCCTTCTGGAACATCAGCGTCATGGTTTCGTACCAGGGCGGCCAGGGCTCGGTCTGGAGCCATTTGACGAGAAGGGGCGTGCCCACATTGTAGGGGAGATTGGCGATGATCCGCGTGCGTCCGCCCACAAGCGCGCGCATATCCGCCTTGAGCGCATCGCCTTCGACGATCTGCAACCGGCCGGGATACGCGGCCGAAAGCTCCTCCAGCGCGAGGACGCAGCGATGGTCCGTCTCGATCGCGACGACGCGCTCCGCCCCCTCTTCAAGCAGCGATCGGGTGAGGCCGCCCGGCCCGGGAC
>CAYSVF010000303.1:0-3864 GCA_964434415.1 uncultured Parvibaculum sp. | reverse complement strand
GTGACTAGCAGCTCTGTGACGACCAAGGACCGCATCAATGTGACCCCGACGGGCCAGGCGGTTGGTGCGGTGGTCGAGGGCGTGGACCTCACTCAACCGCTGAACACAGAAACCGTCGCGGCAATAAGGGCGGCATGGCTCGAGCACCAGGTGCTGGTCTTTCCCGGTCAGCCCCTCGATCACGGGGCGCTCGAACGGTTCACGCTGTCGTTTGGGGAATTTGGCGAGGACCCGTTCATCCAGTCGATGGATGGTCACCCGCACATTCTCGAATTGCGGCGCGAGCCGGACGAGAAGGTCCCCAATTTTGGCGCCGGATGGCATTCGGACTGGAGCTTTCAGGCTGCGCCGCCCAGTGCCACGATCCTGCATTCGAAGGTCGTCCCCCCGATCGGTGGCGATACGCTCTATGCCGACGGGTACGCGGCCTATGAAACCCTTCCGGACGACATGAAAGCGCGGCTCGAAGGGTTTCGCGGGATCCATTCCGCACGGCGGCCCTACAGCAATCAGGGCACCTACGCGAAGGACGCCGAAAAGCGCGCAATGAAGTTCCTGGTGTCCGACGCGGCCCTTGCCGAACGAACCCATCCGGTGGTGCGTACTCACCCGGAAACGGGCCGCAAGGCGCTCTACATCAACATGGTCTACACGGTCGGCATCGAAGGCATGGGCACCGGCGACGCGCAGGCACTGCTTGCGGAGCTGTTTAGCCATATGACCGACGATCGGTTCATCTACCGCCACAAATGGCAGCCGGACATGCTGGTGATGTGGGACAACAGGTGCCTGCAGCACTTTGCCGAAGGCGGTTACGACGGATATCTGCGGGTCATGCACCGGACGACCGTCGCAGGCGACGTCCCGGCCTGATATCGCCGCCGATTTTTTTTCGATCTGGTTCAAGTCGTCATCTGGCTTTGCTAGAGTGGAGCTAAAGCGGCGCTGCGCCTCATGGTGACCGATTGTGGTCAGGGACAGCTGCCGCCCTACCTTTTTCTGACAAGGCCTGCGTTGCGTACCGGGTTGGCCGGCAACGGAAATTGCCGGCAATGCAGGTCAGGACAAACGGGATTCCAGGGAACTTCGGAATGGCATTTACGATCAAGGTCAATGGTACAGAGCACGAGGTCGATGTCGACGGCGACACGCCCCTGCTTTGGGTGCTGCGGGACAATCTGGGGCTGACCGGCACCAAGTTCGGCTGCGGAATTGCCGCGTGCGGGGCCTGTACGGTCCACGTCGACGGCATTGCCACGCGCAGCTGCACTTTTCCCGTCGAAGCCGCCGACGGCATGAAGATCAGAACCATCGAGGGGATTGCGGACGAAGACCTGCATCCCCTGCAGAAAGCCTGGATTGCCGAAGACGTCCCCCAGTGCGGTTATTGCCAGACCGGGCAGATCATGACGGCCGCCGCGCTGCTCGAAGAATCCTCGAAGCCGACCGACGAGGAGATTGACGCGGCCATGACGAATATCTGCCGCTGCGGCACCTACAACCGCATCCGCGCCGCGATCAAGCGCGCTGCGGCGATTGCCTAGGGAGGGTGCTGTGAACGAAACGAAATTTGCGACCACAGACCTGTCCCGCCGCGGCTTCATCAAAGCGTCTGCAGCGGCTACCGGCGGCCTCGTCATTGGCGTCAGTTTTCCCGTCCTCGACGTGCTGGGGCAGGAACAGCCTGTAAAGGAAGCCGGCCGGCTCAACGGTTTCGTGCAGATCGACC
This sequence comes from uncultured Parvibaculum sp., assembly GCA_964434415.1. GTDB lineage: Bacteria > Pseudomonadota > Alphaproteobacteria > Parvibaculales > Parvibaculaceae > Parvibaculum. The sequence goes on along the minus strand of CAYSVF010000303.1, from coordinate 2,135 downwards.
CGGACAACACGGTCACCATTACCCTGACCCACGCGGAAATGGGACAGGGCATCCATACCGCCCTGCCGATGATCGTGGCGGAAGAGCTTGAAGCCGACTGGACGAAGATCCGTGTCGTCAAGGCACCCGCCATGACCACAGGCGGCATGGCCGAGGCAGATTTGGGGACAGGCGGCAGCCGGTCGGTTCGCTCTAAGTTCGAGATCCTGTCGCAGGCAGGCGCGACAGCCCGTGAAATGCTGCGTCAGGCTGCGGCAAACCGGTGGGCGATTCCGCTCGAAGATACGGTCGCGCGGAACGGCGCCGTTTTCCATCCCGACGGCCGGTCGGCCACGTATGGCGAACTGGTACGGGGCGCGTCGCTGCTGCCCATGCCTGCGGTCCCCCCGCTCAAGGAAAAGTCGCAGCGCCGGCTGGTCGGCAGGCCGATGAACCGCCTGGACTCCCACGAAAAGGTTACGGCCCAGGCCACCTACGGTATCGACGTGCGCCTGCCGGGCATGCTGGTGGGCACGGTCCGGCACTGTCCGGTCTGGGGTGGGGCGCTCAGGTTCGTCGACCACGAACCGGCGCTCGCGGTGCGTGGTGTCCACAAGGTGATCGAGACCGATAATTCCGTGATTGTGGTTGGCGACGGTTATTGGCCCGCGCGCAAGGGTCTTCTGGCTCTTTCACCCGAATGGGAACCGGGCAAGGGGGCTTCTGTCTCGTCCGAAGGGATAACGGCGAAGATGGCCAAGGCGCTTAGGCAAAAGGGCGCCATGGCCGTGGAACGGGGCCGGGTCGACCAGGCGCTCAAACACGTTAGCAACACGGTAATGGCCGCCTACGAGGTGCCGTTCCTTCATCAGGCGACCATGGAGCCGATGAATGCGACGGCGTGGGTCCATGACGGCAAGATCGAGGTGTGGGCGCCGATCCAGAGCGGCGGCCGGGTGCGGCATTCGATCGCCGAGGAGTTCGACGTCGATATCGCCGATGTGAATGTTCATGTCACCTATCTCGGCGGGGGATTCGGCCGCCGGATCGGCATGAGTTTCGTTCGTCCCGCCATCATTGCGTCTCGCGAAGCCGGCGTGCCCGTCCAGGTGATCTGGTCACGCGAGGAAGACATGGCGCAGCCGATGATGCGGCCCTGTGCGGCCGCGTCGTTTACCGCGGGGATCAACCAGGTGGGCCTGCCCGTGGTGTGGGACAACAAACTGGTGGTGCCGTCGGTGTCGCAGCAGCTTGCGCCACAGCGGGTGCAGGGTGGCGTCGACCAGATCTCGGTCCACGGGGCCGAGCACCTGCAATATTCGATGCCCCACCAGCGGCTTGACTATTCGATGCCCGAGGCAGGTGCGCCGCTGGGGTTCTGGCGTGCTGTTCCGCATACCTACAACGCGTTTTTCGTGGAAAGTTTCATGGACGAGATCGCGGCGGCAACCAAGCAGGACCCGGTCGACCTGCGGCGGGCGCTGATGCAGGAGCACCCTCGCAATCTTGCCGTGCTGGAACGGCTGGCTGCCGTGTCCGACTGGTCGGTTCCCCCGCCGGAAGGGCACCACCGGGGCGTTGCGATTCATGAAAGCTTCGGGTCGATCTGTGGTCAGGTGGTGGAAATCTCCGTGCCTGCCGACAAGACCCTGAAGCTCGAACGCATCACGGCCGTGGTGGATTGTGGGACGGCGATCAACCCACGGACCATCGAGGCACAGATCGAAGGCTCGATTGCCTATGCGCTGACAGCGGCGGTCTATGGCCGCATTGACATCGCCGGCGGCGCCACGGTCCAACACAATTTCGATACCTATGAAATGCTCAAGCTGTCCCAGATGCCGCCTGTTTCGGTGTTCATCATGGAGAACGGCCCTATCGGCGGCATTGGCGAGCCCGGCGTGCCGCCACTGGCCCCGGCGCTGGCCAACGCGATTTTTGCCGCGACCGGTGAACGGGTCCGGAAGTTGCCGCTCATGGAAGCCGGATTCTCGTTGCTGTAGAGGCGTATTAGATCAAATTTGATAAAAAGCTGACATAAGTCAAAAAGAGCGTTGAAACCTCCCTCAAGCTGACGTTATCCTCCGAATCGTACTCATCGAAATCCACCGATTTTCCGGTGGTGCTTGGGCTTCGATGGAACGTGAGGAATATGT
>CAYSVF010000302.1:0-3874 GCA_964434415.1 uncultured Parvibaculum sp. | reverse complement strand
ATGTCGTATTTGCGCTCGGGGCGATAGGGCTCATCCCTGCGCTTATTCCGGCGGCGCCGGCAAAGCGCTTCAACCTGATCTTTCTGCTCATCGCTTATCCGGTTATCGCCGTCACGCTGCTTGCCGGCGGGCGTCCGGGCCTGCCCGCGGTCGATACGAGCTATTGGGGCGGGTTGCTGGTGACGCTCGTCGTCGCGGTGACGGGCATCGTGATCTCGCTGCCGCTCGGTATCGTTCTCGCTCTGGGGCGGCGATCGTCCATGCCCGCGATCCGGCTGGTCTCGATTGTCTTCATCGAATTCTGGCGCGGCGTGCCGCTCGTCACGGTGCTTTTCATGGCGAGCGTCATGTTGCCGCTTTTCCTGCCGGAAGGGGTTTCGCTCGACAATCTGCTGCGGTGCCTCGTCGGCGTAGCCCTCTTCGCGTCGGCCTATATGGCGGAAGTGGTGCGTGGCGGGCTGCAGGCCATTCCGCGCGGTCAATATGAAGCGGCGCGGGCAGGGGGGCTCAGCTATTGGCAGGCCGTGGGGCTGGTCGTGTTGCCTCAGGCGCTGCGTCATGTCATTCCCGGCATCGTCAATACGTTCATCGGTCTGTTCAAGGATACGACGTTGGTGCTCATCGTCGGCATCTTCGATCTGCTGGGTCAGGTGCGGTCTCAGTTGAGTGATCCCAACTGGTCGGTGCCGCAGGGGGCAGTCACCGGTTATCTGTTCGCCGCACTTGTGTTCTGGGTCTTCTGCTTCGGCATGGCCCGTTATTCAGCCTATATGGAGCGCCGGTTGAATGCCGGGTCGCGCCGCTAGGAGACGTCCATGTCCGAAACAGCTTCTCCGCCGAAAATGAAAGTCTCCGACAAGGCGATCATCGAGATTTCGCATCTCGATAAATGGTTCGGCGATTTTCATGTCCTGAAAGACATCAACCTCACGGTGAATGAGGGCGAGCGGATCGTCATTGCCGGCCCGTCTGGGTCCGGTAAATCGACGCTGATCCGCTGCATCAATCATCTCGAGGCGCATGATGCCGGGTCCATCGTGGTGGACGGGATCGAGCTGTCGGACGATCTGAAGAAGATCGACAGCGTGCGGCGCGAAGTCGGGATGGTGTTCCAGCAGTTCAACCTGTTCCCTCATATGACGGTACTTGAGAATTGCACGCTCGCGCCCGTCTGGGTGCGGAAGATGCCGGAGCATGAAGCAAGCGAGCTGGCTATGAAATATCTGGAGCGCGTGCAGATCCCCGAGCAGGCCCATAAATATCCGGGGCAGCTTTCAGGCGGTCAGCAGCAGCGCGTCGCCATTGCGCGCGCCCTGTGCATGAACCCGCGCGTCATGTTGTTCGACGAACCCACATCCGCGCTCGACCCTGAAATGATCAAGGAAGTGCTGGATGTGATGGTGGAACTCGCGAAGGAAGGCATGACCATGCTTTGCGTGACCCATGAGATGGGTTTCGCCCGCGAGGTCGCCAATCGTGTCGTCTTCATGGATGAGGGCGAGATTGTGGAAACGGCGGATCCGGAAACCTTCTTCAATCATCCGAAGAACGAGAGGACGAAGACGTTCCTTTCGCAGATCCTGGCCCATTAGGGTCAGTCCACTTCTTCCAGCTCAACTTCCTCGCGGCCGCAGACGCTGAACCCGGCGCGCTGATACATGCTCAATGCGCGCGGGTGGTCGAGTGTGCAGGTCTGCACGATAAGGCGCTTCGGATGGCGGATCCACGCGATCCGGATCGCCTCCTGCAGCAAGAACCTGCCAAGCCCGGTCCCGATAAAGTCGGGCATCACGCCGAGAAAGGAAAGCTCGGCGCGAGGCATGAAACGGAAATCGAGTTCGGCAAAGCCGGCCGGAGCCCCGTTCATGTAGAGGATATAGATCTCGACATTTTCGTCATGGATGATCGCTCCGAGTTCTTCGTCGGTCAGCCGTTTGCGATTGACCCAGACATAATCCCTGCCGATGGCGTCATAGAGATATCGGTAGAAATGGATCGGCGGATGCTCAGCGCGCATCAGAGCGCATTTACCGCGCGGGCATGGCAGGGGATGCTTTGCGTGCATGGGATCCGCCAGCATTTCCAGATGCGTGACGGTTGTCTTGTGCTTCCTGCCCATAGGCTCGTCTCAGCATTCGCGGGGAAGGTCGGACCGCGCGCCCCATTCGGCCCATGAACCGTCATAGACGGCGACGCGGGGCAGGCCGAGTTCATGCAGCGCCAACGCCAGGATGCAGGCGGTTACGCCCGAGCCGCAGGATGTGACGATGGGACGATGCAGGTCGATACCGGCCTTTTCGAAAATCTCGCGCAACTCGTCGCGCGATTTCATCGTGCCGTCTTCGCCGAGGAGCCGTCCGGCGGGAACATTGACGCTTCCCGGGATGTGGCCCGCGGCAACGCCCGGACGCGGTTCCGCCTCGGTGCCGTTGAAACGTCCCGGTCCGCGAGCATCGACGATCTGCTCGGCGTGTGTTTCCAGATTGCGCTGAACGGCTTCACAGTCGCGGATCAGCATGGTGTTGCGTCGCGCCGTGTAATGGCGCGCGCCGCTGCGCGATACGTCATCGGTTACCGGCCGTCCTTCGGCCTTCCACTTCCTGAGGCCGCCATCCAGCACGGCGACATCTTCATGACCCATGACGCGGAACATCCACCAGACGCGGGCCGCGCTGAACAGGCCGGCGCCGTCATAGATGACCACGCGGGTGCCGTCGCCAAGGCCCATCTTGCGCATGCGGGAGGAAAATTTCTCGGGGCTCGGCAGCATGTGCGGGTAGGGGCTGTCGAGATCGCAGATTTCATCGATGTCGAAAAAAAGCGCGCCGGGAATGTGTTCGCGCTCATACTCGGCGCGGGGGTCGCGCTGGTGTTCGGGCAGGTACCAGGAGGCATCGACGACCGTTACGTCGGGCGCTTCGAGATGGCGGGCAAGCCAGTCGGTACTGACCAGAGCGGAAGAGGCGGCTGTTGCTTCTCTTGCAAGGGGGGATGGATCAGCAGCCATTTCTCGTTTCCTCTCTGGGGGCTCAGGAGAGCCATGCCGGGACCGGCAGGCCTTTCTCTTTCAGGAAAGCCGGGTTGAACAGTTTGCTCTGATACCTAGTGCCGTAGTCGCAAAGGATCGTGACGATGGTATGACCCGGGCCCAACTCCTTTGCGAGGCGAATGGCGCCCGCGACGTTGATGCCGCTGGAGCCGCCAAGGCACAGGCCTTCGTTCTGCAGCAGGTCGAATATGATCAGAAGGGCTTCCGCGTCGGGGATCTGGAAAGGGTGATCGATCGGCGCGCCTTCGAGATTCGCCGTGATTCGCCCCTGTCCGATGCCCTCCGTTATGGAGCCGCCTTCGGATTTCAGTTCGCCGTTCTTGTAATAATTGTAGAGCGCCGCGCCCATCGGATCGGCAAGACCGATCTGGATGTCCCTGTTGCGCTCCTTCAGCGCCATACCGATACCGGCCAACGTGCCGCCTGTGCCGACGGCGCAGATGAAGCCGTCCACCTTCCCGTCAGTCTGAGCGTAGATTTCCGGCCCCGTGGTTTCGATATGGGCCTGCCGGTTGGCGACATTGTCGAACTGGTTGGCCCAGATGGCGCCGCCGGGCTCCTTGGCGTTCAGCTCCTCGGCGAGGCGGCCCGAATATTTCACGTAGTTGTTCGGGTCCTTGTAGGGCACGGCCGGCACTTCGATGAGCTCGGCGCCGCACAGCCGCAGCATGTCCTTCTTTTCCTGAGACTGGGTCTCGGGAATGACGATCACGCTTCTGAAACCGAGCGCATTGCCGACAAGCGCAAGGCCGATGCCCGTATTGCCGGCGGTGCCTTCGACGATGACGCCGCCCGGCTTCAGCGTGCCCTTTTTCAGCGCGTCGC
>CAYSVF010000301.1:0-3884 GCA_964434415.1 uncultured Parvibaculum sp. | reverse complement strand
AGGGGCACCACGCTCGCGCGCGATTTCTGGATGAGCTGCGAGACGAAGGGCTTCCAGGCGGGATCGAAGGCCGGCAAACGGGAGAAGGCACGCATCCGCGTCGAGACGGTCCCGCCGGGAAAGACGATCAGGGTCCCGCCATCGGCAAGGGTGCGGCGGGCCTCCGCCCGGGTCCGCAGATTCGTGGCCATCGCGTCGCGCGTGAGACGGAAGTCGATCGGGAGAGAATTCAGCCGCATCTCTTCCGGGCCGGTCAGAAGCGCGTTGATCAGGATCCGGAAATCACCGCGCGCGCGGCTGGCCAGCACACAGGCGCCGATCCCGTCCAGCACGCCATAAGGGTGGTTTGAGACGAAGATGAGCGGCCCCTCTTTCGGGATCGCCGCAAGCCTTACCTCGTCATAGGCCAGCCGCAGACGCAAAAGGCGCAGCCCCGCCTCGAAAAACGGCTCATCGTGCTTCGGCGCAGCCCGGTTGTGCAGATAGAGCTGCATAAGCTCCCGCTGGCCCACCAGACGTTCGATCGTCCGGATGGTTTTCCGCCTCAATGCACTGTCGCCGGGCGCCACGAAACTGAACTGTTCCTCCAGTCCAGGGGGCGGCGCCAACTCCGCTTCATCGCTCATGAGAAAAAACTGCCCGTCCGAGGCGACATATTTGTGTCGGCAAACGTCATTCCGCTCTCACGCCGTCGTCGCACCGGACAAGGTGTGCATTCACAAACAGATGCAAAGATTCGTGTGCCGGGCCCAAGCATGAGTCAGTTAAAAAACACCTATTTTAGTAAAGATTACTTTACGCCTCACGCCGCAATGTAACACGGCAAAACTTGCCTACCCGCGATTCCGGGAGCCGAAAGAGCCGTGCGACGCCTCAAGACATTGCTGGGCAGCGCTCCCCTCGCCGCCAAGGTCGGGGAAGCGCCTTCCTTTGACGTCGAGCAGGAACTCGATGCCATCTATCTTGAAACGGTTTTCCCCGTTTCGGTTTGCGCCGCCGTTTTGTATGCGGCTCTCACGATCTTTCACCCCTTTGCGCTGCCGTCGGACTCCATCGAGATCATGACGGTCATCGCCGCCACGACGGCGATCGTTTCCGCGGTCATTGCCGGACTGACCTGGAAAAACAAAATCCCGGTCCGTTATGCCTATGTGGCCGGGTTCCTCATTGTCGGGATGGGGCTTCTCAATTCGTCCGTTCATATGTGGCTGATACAGGATCTCGATCAGTCCACAAACTTTGCGCTGACTTTCATTGTCGTCGGGCTGTTCTTCCTGTCGCGGACCTATCTCGTCATTGCCTATGCCGTAACCTTCACAACATGGCTTGCGCTGGCCGGAGTGATTGTGGATGTGGAAGAGGAGCTGGCCCACTTCCTTTTCATGAACATCCTTGCCGTCGCCCTGGGCGTGCTGGCACAGACCCTGAGGTTGAGGGTGAACCGGCGGCTGCTCAAAATGCAGCACAAGGCGGTCCTTCGCGAGAAGCGTCTCGCCGAGGCGCTGGCCAAGGAAAAACTCTACGCACGCGCCGCGCACGCCCCTCAATGCGATTATCGGTTTCTCGGAAACGATGATGCATGAACTTTTCGGGCCGATCGAAAACGAGCGCTATGCCGAATATATCCGCGACATCAACGGCGCGGGGACCCACCTGCTCACGCTGGTGAACGACATTCTGGACCTGTCCCGCGTCGAACTCGACAACATCAGGATCACACCCCATACGCTGGACATCGACGCGATCTGCAACAATTGTCTGGTGATCGTCAGCGGCCGTGCCGAAGCCAACGGCGTCCAACTGAACTTTCACAAGGCGCCGTCGCTTCCCGACGTCACCTCCGATGAGCGCCGCCTGAAACAGATCCTGATCAATCTTCTCGGCAACGCCGTGAAGTTCACCCCCGCAGGCGGCTCGGTGACGCTGGACGTTTCACCGGCGAAAGACGGGGGCATCCGCATCAGCGTTTGCGACACCGGCATCGGCATGGATGCCGAACAGCTCGATCACGCGCTGGATCCGTTCTGGCAGGCCGACACGGGGCTCAACCGCTCGTTCGAGGGGGTCGGCCTTGGCCTTGCCCTCACCAATGAGCTCGTTTGCGTCATGCAGGGCAAATTCACCATCCAGAGCCAGCCCGGCATCGGAACGACGGCCACCGTGACGCTGCCGAAAATCATGCGATCCACGACCATCGACCCGGCCCGTTCACCGGCCGTGGCCTGAGCCGGCTTTTCCGCATTTCAGATGATTGAGAAACAGCCTTGCGTTGCATCGATGTCTTTTTATAATAATGGTTATGCCAAAACTGATCGACCATATCGAACGCCGCCGGGAGTTCACCGAAGCCGCCATCGGCGTTATCGGCCGGCGGGGTATCGACAATACCCGCCTTGCGGATGTCGCCCGCGCCGTCGGGGCGACCACGGGCGCGCTGACGCATTATTTCGAAGGCAAGGATGCTTTGCTGCTCGCCGCCTTCGACCACCTCGCACAGCGCATATTGCAGGAGCTGCTGTCGGACGACGGGACCGAAGACCTCGTCGAACGCGCCGCCCTGGCCCTTCCTCTCGATGAGGAAGGCGTCGTGCAATGGCGCGTCTGGCTCTGTTTCCTCAGCCGCGCGGTGGCGGACCCGGCGCTGGCCGACATCAACAACCGCTATTACGACGAGTTCCGCGAAAAGGCGGCGGCGATATTGAAGCGGGAACAGACCAAGGGGCGCCTGAGCCCGGATGTCGATTGCGACATGACGGCGGAAGCCGTGATCGCCGTGGTGGACGGGCTTGGCGTTCATGCCGCCATGCAGCCCGACATATGGACCGCCGAACGCCTTCAGAACCAACTCGAAGCCATGCTTCGTCCGCTCTTGCCGGCGCCGTGAGGCAGGCAGCACATCAGGGAGGAACCACCCCATGCCGAAACTCGAAACGCTGCCCGCCACCGCCACGACCGACGAAATCCTCGCCGTGCTGAAGCGCGACGGCGCGCTGATCCTGAAGGATGTGCTGACGCCGGAGGAAATCGCGCAGGTGAAGAAGGAGACCATGGCCTATATCGAGGCGACGCCGGAGGGGCAGGACGACTTCACCGGCCACCACACGACGCGCACAGGCGCGCTTGTGGCGCGCTCCGAGGCGTGCCGGGAAATGGTCGCCCACAAGGCGATCACCGACGCGGCGCAGGCCTTCCTCAAGCCGTTCTGCGAGCGCATCCAGCTTCACCTGACGCAGATCATCCGCATCAAGCCGGGCCAGCCCAGGCAGCAGATCCATCGCGACCGCTGGGCCTGGGGCACCTACATCACGAATGTCGAGCCGCAGTTCAACACGATCTGGGCGGTCACCGATTTCACGAAAGAGAACGGCGCGACGCAGGTCTGCCCCGGCAGCCTCGACTGGCCGGACAATTACGAACCGTCCGACGACGAGATCGGCTATGCGGAAATGTCCGCAGGCTCGGTGCTCGTCTATTCGGGCGGCGTCTTCCATGGCGGCGGCGCCAATATTTCGAATGGCGACCGCATCGGCGTCAACATCACCTATACGCTCGGATGGCTGCGCCAGGAAGAGAACCAGTATCTCTCCTGCCCGCCGGAGATCGCGAAGACGCTGTCGCCGGAGCTTCAGGCGCTGATCGGCTATTCGATGGGAAGCTATGCGCTGGGCTATTACACGCCGCCGCTGGCCCCCGGCGAGGGACCGGAAATGGTGCCGCCGGAATATGCGCTGGGAAATACGGACCTTGAGGCCGCGCGGTTCGGCACGGACGCGTTGCGGGAGGAAGTTTCCGCCGCTGTGCGGGGCGAGAAAGCCTAAGGCCGGATCAAGCCGCCTTGGCGAGGTCGTCGAAGGCCTTGAGGCGCGTCAGCAACGCTTCGAGGC
>CAYSVF010000300.1:2269-3890 GCA_964434415.1 uncultured Parvibaculum sp. | reverse complement strand
CAACCGCCTGGCGCGCACCACGGCGGCGGATTATCCGAATCTCGTTTCCCGCGTCATCCTGCTGGCCTGTGGCGGCCTCATCGAAATGCCGGAGGAAAGTCGCGAGGCGCTAATCGGCTGCTTCGACGAAAGCCTCTCGCCCGAGGCGCATATCGAATGCGTACGAAAGGGCTTTTTCGCAGACGGCAACGATCCGGAAGTCTGGCGCGATGGCTGGTATCCGCAGGTGATGCGCATGCAATCCTCCGCCGTGCGCAAGACGGATGTGGAAGACTGGTGGGAAGCGGGCGGCCAGCCCATCCTGGTCGTGCAGGCGCTGGACGATGTTATCGCACTGCCCGCTAATGCGCATGATCTGAAAAAGCGCCTGGGCGAGCGCGCGACGCTGGCGGAGCTGGCGAATGCGGGCCACGCCATGCTGCCGGAACAGCCGGCGGAAATCGCCCGCATCGTGGAAGACTATCTAGCGAATTGATCTCGTCTGGAATCTCTTCTGGACCGTCATGACCCGGCTTGTCCGGGTCATCCACGTCTTTCTTTTCAGTGTCGCCAGGACGCGGATGGCCCGCATGAAGCGTCAGACATCCGGATGCCGCGTGTGCCAGTCCGTCACGGACTGATAGGCATTGGCCGCGCGAACGAGCAGCGCTTCGGAAAGATGCGGCCCGGCAAGCTGGAAACCGATAGGAAGCCCGCGCGCATCGAACCCGCAGGGCATTGTAATGGTCGGGCCGCCCGTGGCATCGAAGGGCAGGGTGAAGCGCACCATGCGCGGCAGGCCGCCCTCTGCATCGGCAAACATCGCATTCGCTTCTTTCGGTGTCGGCACTTCCATCGCGATGGCGGGCGCGATCAGCATATCGATCCCGTCGAACAGCGCCTTCACCTGTTCGCTGAAGGCAAGCCGCGCATTCTGCGCCCGGGCCATATCCATGCCGCCCGCCGCGCGGCCGAGTTCGATCTGGAGCGCGAGCGACGGGCCGTATTCGTCCTTGCGCGAAGGGTAGGTCGCTTCATGCGACAATGCGCATTCGACGGCGAAAAAGGTGAGGCCCGCCATGAAGATCTCGTCGATGGACGGGAACCGGACGGGCACGATGATCGCGCCGAGTTTCTCGAGCATGCGGATCGCGCCTTCCAAAGCCTTTCTGACGCTCTCATCGGTGAGGTCGCCGGCATAGGCCCAGTCGATGCCGATGCGGAGCCCGCGAATGCTTTCGCCGATGCCCGCAAGATAGTCCGGCACGGGTGCATGGAGCGCGGTCGGGTCGTTGGCGTCCGCGCCGGCGATGGCGCCCAGAATGGCGGCGGCGTCTTTCGCATTGCGCGCCATCGGCCCGATATGGTCGAGCGTTTCGGCGAGCGGGAAGACGCCGTATCGGCTGACGCGGCCCCATGTCGGCTTGATGCCCGTCAGCCCGTTGCAGGCGGAGGGAAAGCGGATGGAGCCCGCGGTGTCGGAGCCGAGCGAGCCGAAGCACATGCCCGCCGCCGTGGCGACGCCGGAGCCGCTGGAGGAAACGCCCGTCCATCGCGCCGCGTCCCAGGGGTTCACCGGTGCGGTGACATCGGGGTGGTGCTCGCCCGTCGCGCCCTCGGTGAGTTCCAGCTTGCCGAGCAA
>CAYSVF010000300.1:0-2169 GCA_964434415.1 uncultured Parvibaculum sp. | reverse complement strand
TCGACCGGCGAGGTCTCGCCGCGCCGCATGGCCGCGCCCAGCCTTTCGATCGACTGAAAATGAAGCTTGCCCATATCCGTTGCCCTTTCTCGCGATTTTGGTTTGGCGCAAGCCTAGCACCGCGCGCCCAACCTGCCACGTCCGGCTGGCATGCTATGCTGGTCAAAAGGAAAAGGGAGGACGAACCGCCATGGAACTCAAGACCATTCGCTATGAGGTGACGGACGGCATCGCGCTCGTCACGCTGTCGCGGCCTCATCGGCGCAATGCCTGGACCGGCCGCATGCATATGGAATACCGCCATGTGCTGGAGCGCGCCGAAGCCGACAGCGCGGTGCGCGTCATCGTGGTGACAGGCGATCCGGAAGGAAAAGCCTTTTGCGCGGGCGCGGATATGGCTGCGCTCGAAGGTCATTCCGAAAAGGGCAAATACGACCCCGGGACCGATGACACGATCTCCATGCCGGGCTATGGCGTTGCGCCGGAATTCGACGCCACCTTCGCCTATCATTTCGGCCTGTCGAAACCCGTCATCGCCGCGATCAACGGTGCGGCGGCGGGCATCGGCCTCGTCCTCGCGGCTTATGCGGATATGCGCTTCGCGGTGCCGGGGATAAAATTCACCGCTGCCCATGGCCGCTACAATTTCCCCGCCGAGTTCGGCCTCTCATGGATCCTGCCGCGCATCATGGGTCTGGCCCACGCCAACGACGTCCTTCTGACGAGCCGCGTCTTCACCTCCGACGAGGCGATGGAGATGGGCTTCCTCAACAAGCTGCTGCCGCCGGAGCAGCTATTGAACCATGCGCTGAACCTTGCCCGCACAATGGCTGAATCTTGCTCGCCGGGCTCTCTGCGCGTGACGAAACACCAGATCTACCGCGACCTCCACCGCGATGCGGCCAGCGCCGTGGAAGACGCCGAACGGCTCCTCAACGAGATGATCAAGGAGCCCGACTACAAGGAAGGCGTGAAGGCCTTTATGGAAAAACGCAAGGCGGAGTGGAAGGGCTAGTCCTATTTTCTCTTCGGTTCCCAGGGCTTGAGCGCTTCCGCTTGCAGCCTGCGGCGCTCGGCGGCGGGGATTTTGTAGTTCCCCTCGAAAGGCGCCTGCTCCCACGAGCCATAGCTCGGGTTCGGGACAAGGATCCAGTCACGCCCCCAATGGTCTTTGTCTGCCTCGAAGACCGTGAGACGGTCGGCGGGCGTGCCTTTGAAGCTGTCCGTGAAGTCGCCGAAATTGTCGCCGATGAGCAGCACGATCCGGTAATCCTTCGCGATGGCCACCCGCCGCTTGCTCTTGAAGGCGTCCCAGCCCTTGGCCGGATCCTGAGTCAGCACCGTCTCCATGCCATCTTTCATCGGAAACCCGTACTTGGCGAGATTGCCCCGTGTGGCCTCCTTTTCGCCGACCTGGCGATTGGTGACATAGAAGACTGTAACGCCCTTCGACGCAGCATATTGTGTGAAAGCCAGCGCGCCGGGGATGGGCGTGGAAACCTCGTCCTTCACGAAAGCGTCCCAGCTTTTCAGCGCGAAAAGATGGCCGGTCATGACCAGATGGGCCATATAGGCGGAGTTATCGAGGACGGTTTCGTCGACATCCAGCACTACCGCCGGAGGCATTTCCTTGTAATTGCCCGTTTGCTCCGTCGCAGCGGTCCAGTCGGGATCCTTCAGAGCCTCGTCGAGCCTGAGCCGGGCCAGCGCATAGGCGCCGAGTGCGGCGGCCTTGTATTCGACGGATGTTTGCATCCACAGCGTGGCGCCGAAGTCGTCATTCCGGGCCGGGAGCACGGGGGCGGCGGCCCGGACAGGCAAGGTCCCCGGCGCAAAAAGCAGTGCCGCTGCCAAAAGAGCCTGTTTCAGAAATCCGGTCATCGAGAACCCCCGCTAAAGCCCTGATTGGCTTCAAACCCGCTCAATGCTATATGGGCGCGTCTTAGCATAGAAAGCCAAATGACAGACCTTTCGCACATTCGCAACTTCTCCATCGTGGCCCATATCGACCACGGCAAGTCGACGCTGGCCGACCGCCTCATTCAGGTATGCGGCGGGCTCACCGAACGCGAGATGAAGGAGCAGGTGCTCGATAACATGGATATCGAGCGTGAGCGCGGCATCACCATCAAGGCCCAGACGGTGCGCCTCGACTACACGGCCAAGAAT
>CAYSVF010000299.1:0-3920 GCA_964434415.1 uncultured Parvibaculum sp. | reverse complement strand
ACGACAAGCTGGCGGAACGGCTGATCGGCGACGGCTGGTGCGTCGCCATGGCGCCGGGCCCGGACGAGATGGAACTGGCGAAAACCATTCCCGGCATCCGCATCACCGATGTGAAGGGATTGCTGAACTGGTTCGAGCTGGCGGGCGTGCTGAAAAACGCCGCCTTCGTCGTCGGCAACGACACAGGGCCCAGCCATATGGCCGCGCATCTGGGAACGCCGGGGCTTGCGCTTTTCGGCTCCTATTCGCCCGCCGAGCGGACGGGGATCATCCGGGAGAATTTCGGGGTGATCGAGGTCGAGGACCTCGCAGAACTGCCCGTGGACCGGGTACAGGCTGAAATGATGAAGCGGCTGAAACCTCAGTCGAATTCGGTGTAGGACTTTTCCTCGACGATCGCCGAACCGGTCAGAAGGTTGATTTCCTTCTTGATGGCGGCGCGCTTGTCGTTGGTCTTGTAGACCGCGCGGGCAAGCTCGACGAACTTGTCCCCGAAATCCTTGTCCGCCTCGCACTGGCGGATGTCGTCCTCGATGTCCCAGAGCGCTTCGTTGACGGCCTTGAGGTCGCCCTCAAGACGCTTGAGTTCGGCGCTTTCCTGAAGGTTTTCCGACCGCGCCCGGTCCAGCACCTGAAGCTCGTGGCGCACATTCACAAGCTTTGCGGCATCGCTCATCCGCTCCGACTTGATCCTGAGAATGGTGATCTTGTCGATCAGCTCCCCCGGACCGACCTCGATCAGGATCGGTGTAACCTCTGCTGCTCCGCCCATGAGCCCCTCGCGCTGCGAAATGGATGACGTGTGTCCTATACCCAATGCGCGGGAAACTGTCACGCCGCCCGCCTGCCGCCACCGCCCGGCTGCGACGGGAGGACATCTCGCGCCCGCCTCCGCCCCGGCGTATAGTCCGGTCCCGGCGCGGGACGAAGCGGGGCGCCTGCTTCAGCATTCCTCAACCCCGCCGCTCTATAACCGGTCCAGCGACAAGGCCGACGGCCCGACAAAGGATCATGACCATGCTGGGACGCTTCCTCGCCACGCTGCGCGAGGGACTGGAATCACATCGCGATCCCCATGAACGCCGAGGGCAGGCGCGCTCGGCGCGCCCGGTGCTGATGCTCGAACTCGACGGCTATGAGCATATCGCGCGGGACTGGTCGCTGAGCGGCGCCGCGATCCTGGGCTTTTCCGCCGAGGCGGAGCCCGGCCAGATCGTCTCCGGGCGCCTGTTCTGGCGGGGCGACACGCGCCGCCTGCCCTTCGCGGCGGAACTGCTGCGGGTGGAACCGGGCGGGCTCGCCGCCCTGCGCTGGCTCGACCTGCCGCTCGCCATCCACCAGGAAATGGAAGCCGCCTTCGACTGAACGGCGGCGCGCCCGAAAAGCTGACGCAGCGTGCGCAAGGCTTGGCGCAGGCCCTGTCACGAATGGCTTTTCAGGAACTTATCCCCCTGTAGTCTCGCCCCATCAGAATGACAATTGGCGCGACGCCAGGGAGGAAACATGACCGACTACCAGACGCTGAAAATCGAAAAGGACGGCGCCGTCGACTGGGTGACGATGAACCGGCCGGACGCGCTCAATGCGATGAACCCCACGCTGGTGGCGGAACTGAGCGACTATTTCGGCAAGCTCTATACCGACCATTCGGTGCGCATCGTCGTGCTGCGCGGCGCGGGCCGCGCCTTCTGCGCAGGCCTCGACCTCAAGGAACGCTCCAATGAGGGCGGCGGCAACGCGGCCGACGAAAGCGGGTCCTCGCCGCAGGCCGGCCTCGTCAAACAGCGCTCCATCAGCGAGATCGTGATGCGCATGCGCCGCTGCCCGCAGGCGATCATCAGCCTGATCCACGGGCCCGCCTGCGGCGGCGGCTTCGCGCTGGCGCTGGCAAGCGACATCCGCATCGCAGGGACAAGCGCGCGCATGAATGCCGCCTTCATCCGCATCGGACTGTCGGCCTGCGATATCGGCGTGAGCTATTTCCTGCCGCGCCTCGTCGGCACGTCGGTGGCGTCGGAACTGATGATGACGGGCCGCTTCATCAAGGCGGAGCGCGCCGAGCGCGTGGGGCTCGTCTCCGAAGTGGTGCCGGACGAAAAGCTCGCCGAGGCCGCGGCGCCCTATATCGAGGAAATGCTGACCACCTCGCCGCTGGGCCTGCGCCTGACCAAGGAATGTCTCAACATGTCGATCGACGCGGGCTCGCTGGAGGCCGCCATCGCCATGGAAGACCGCAACCAGATCCTCTGCGCGCAGACGAACGACATGAAGGAAGGCGTGACGGCCTTCCTCCAGAAGCGGCGGCCCGAGTACGAAAACCGCTGATTTCCGCAGCTTTCACACGCATCCGGCAGGGTTTGTTTCGCTTTCAAAATGACTCACACAAAACGTTACAAACCCTGACCGACCCCACACATCTCTACGCAAGTCGCGTTGAGTAACACGGGCCCTCCGATACCTTCAGGGGTGTCGGAAGCGGCCAGACCGAACGCCTCCACCGAGGGGACGGAGACTTGAGAAAGCCGCTTCCTCCCCCCTCCGCGGAGGGGTTGAAACGAGGCTCCGGGGAGCCTCGCCATTTGGAGGAGAGAGCAAATGGACAGCTTCGCAGACCATGTCAGCGCCCGCCTTGCCGAACGGCATATCGCCGAGCGGACCCGTTACACCCCGGCAGGACGCAATCGCGGCCCCAATGCCCGCGCCGCGCGGGCCTGGCATGTAAGCGAAGCCCCCCGCCGACAGGACGCCTTTGCCGCGATGAGCGGGAACTGGGCGGCGGAAAAGGGCCTGGAAGTGCGCGGTCTGGCCCGCTTCGCCGGCTGGACCGGCATGGGCGCCCTGTTCGGCGTGTGGGTCGGCCTGTGCTTCTGCGTCGCGATGCTGCTGCTCTCCCCTTCCACCAGCTTTGCGCAAGCCTTCGACGCGCTTCCCCTGTTTCCGGCCATCGGCGCGGTGGCCGCCTCGATATTCGCCCTGGGCATGACCTCGGGCGGATCCCGCGACTGAGGGGGCGAGCCCCCAACCCCCCCGGTGGGTGGACCTCCTCAGTCGTCATCTCTCGATCCCTGACTTTCGAGACATGATCCTCGCATCTTGCCGCCATCCCTTCCCTCGGGATGGCGGCCTTTTTGTGTGAATAGTCGTGCAAAACCTGCAATTACTGAGAATTTATAGTTAACGCGCCTTGGCAAAGAACCAACTCGCCGCCATTATGACGCCAATTATTGTCCCCGCGTTCATCCCCGTCATGGAGCCGCACTCGCAAATGGCCCAATCGCCTGCGTCTGCCCCCAAAATGCCCATTACCTTGTGCGAGAACATGGCCGACCTCTCCTTCGAGATCGGCCATTCGCGCGACTTTCTTTCCTATTGGCAGTCGCTGCGGCAGGACGGCGAAATTCCCCATGCAAGGCAGGTAAACCCCGGCAGGATCAAGGAGCTGCTGCCCGACCTCATCATCTTCGAGGTGCTGGAGGACGGCACGATCCGCTACCGCCTCACCGGCACGCGGGTGATGGAACGCACCGGCCTGGAGCCGACCGGCAAGTCCTTGCAGGACATGGTGAAATCGGAATTCAACGAGATGCTGGCCGTCGCCTTCCAGAGCGTGGTGAGCCTGAAAATCGGCATCGTCTCCCATTTCATGAACCATTACCGGGGCGGCTATTCGGGCCGGATGGAAGTGGTGATCCTGCCGCTGCGCGCGCCCGACGGCGACCCGCCCCGCGTGATCTGCCACTGGTCGCGCGACCCGGAGGTCCCCGCCCATGTGGTGGGGATCGAGCGCCCGACCGAGCGCATAGAGGATGCGACGATCTTCGACCTCGGCTTCGGCCTGCCCGACGAAAGCATCGTGGCCGCCTTCCGCGCGTGAGCCTTCCCAAAAGCGAGATTGAACCGAGGTCGGGGCAAGATAGAAC
>CAYSVF010000298.1:0-3923 GCA_964434415.1 uncultured Parvibaculum sp. | reverse complement strand
CCGCGACAGGCGGGCGAGCCCCAGCGCCAGCAGATCGCCGCGCTTGGAATTTGCCAGCGCATGAAGCTCGTCCAACACGACACAGGAGAGATTGCCGAAGAACTTCTCCGCATCCGGATAAGAGAGCAGCAGCGCCAATTGCTCCGGCGTCGTCATCAGGATGTCGGGCGGCGAGTGGCGCTGGCGCAGGCGGCGGTTCTGCGGCGTGTCGCCGGTGCGTGTCTCGACGGAAATGCCGAGCCCCATCTCCGCGATCGGGGTTTCCAGATTGCGCTTGATGTCCACGGCGAGCGCCTTGAGCGGCGAGATATAGAGCGTGTGAAGCCCCTTGCCGCTTGCCGCCTCCAGCTCCACCAGCGAGGGCAGGAAACCTGCCAGCGTCTTGCCCGCGCCGGTGGGGGCAATGAGCAGGACGGAGCGGCCCGCCTCGGCGATCTCCAGCAATTGGAGCTGGTGGGCGCGCGGGGCCCAGCCGCGCGCGGCGAACCACTGCCGGAAGGTGTCCGGCAGCATATCGGCATCGATTGTGGATAAGGGACCGCTCATACGCTCAAACCTATCCGGGTCGCCCGAACTGGCAAACCTTCACCTTTTTTCATCCGTGCAATCATGGGAGACTGGCGGCTTTCAGGGGTCCCAACCATCAGGAGCCAGCCCATATGCTCGAGCAGATGCCCGACATCGTACAGAAGAATGTCGACGCCCTCCTTCCTTTCGCACTTGAATACGGGGTGAGCTTCGTCGCCGCCGTCCTGATCCTCATCGTCGGCTTCTGGCTGGCGGGCCGAGCCCGTGTCTGGACCATGCGGGCGCTGGCACGCGGGCCGGTGAAGGACGACATGCTGCAGAGCTTTTTCGGCAGCATCGTCCGATACCTCATCATCGCCGTCACGCTTCTGGCCGTGCTCGGCGAGTTCGGGATCCAGACGACCTCTCTCATCGCCGTTCTGGGCGCCGCGGGCCTGGCCGTCGGCCTTGCCCTGCAGGGGACGCTGTCCAATGTGGCGGCGGGCGTGATGCTGCTCATCTTCCGCCCCTTCCGCACGGGACAATATGTCGAGATCGGCGGCATCGCCGGCACGGTGAAGGAACTCACCCTGTTCTTCACCGAACTCAACACGCCGGACAATGTGCAGATCATCGTGCCGAACAGCGGTATCTGGGGACAGCCGCTCAAGAACTACTCGGCTTATGCGACGCGCCGGCTCGACATCACATTCGGGATTTCCTATGGCGACGACATCAACAAGGCGATGGACATCATCCGTTCCGTCTTCGAAGCCGATCCGCGGAGCATGAAAGAGCCCGAGCCCTTCCTCGGCGTGATCGGGCTCAATGACAGCTCCGTCGATATCGTGTTGCAGCTCTGGGTCGCCAATGCCGACTACTGGCCGGCCAAGTTCGAGATCACGAAGAAGGTGAAAGAGCGTTTCGACGCGGAAGGGATCACGATCCCCTTCCCCTCGCGCACGGTCTATCAGATCGCCGACGCCGCGGACTAGTTCCGCCCCACAAGCCAAAGGATGCCGGATATGGACAAACTGCTTGGCGGACCACTGCTGCCGACCCTTCTGAAGCTTGCCATCGCCTCGGTGGTGGTAGGCATCGTGCTGGCGGTGTTCGGCATCCGACCGATCGACCTGTGGCGCGATTTCATCGACACCTTCATGCGCGTCTGGGAAATGGGCTTCGACGCCATTCGCTGGTCCGGCGAATATTTCATGCTGGGCGCCATCGTGGTGATTCCGATCTTCATCATCGTGCGGCTCTGGAGCGTGCTGGTCGAACGCAACGGCAAGAACGGTCCGCAAAGCTGAGTTTGACGCTGCGTCTCGTCCCGCAGGCTATGCGCGGGACTAGGCGCGGCGGCTCTCGCTGCTATCCTCCTCACCGAACGCAATAATGAATGGCCGCCGTCACGACGGCCAAGGAGGACAGCATGGTTTCGATGTTCCGCGAGGGGCTTCTCACAGGAAAACGCATTCTCGTCACCGGCGGCGGCACGGGCCTCGGCAAGGAGATGGCCGAGGACTATCTGCGGCTCGGCGCCGATATCCATATTTGCGGGCGCCGCAAGAAGGTACTCGACGATACGGCCGCCGAGCTGATGGACAAGCATGGCGGGTCGGTGACAACGCATAGCGTGGACATTCGTGTCGCCGAAGCCGTGGACGAGATGATCGAAGAGATCTGGGCGGGCGGTCCGCTCACCGGCCTCGTCAACAATGCGGCGGGCAATTTCATCAGCCCGACCAAGGATCTTTCCACGCGCGGTTTCGACGCCATCGCCAATATCGTCTTTCACGGCACCTTCTATGTGACGCATGCCTGCGGCACGCGCTGGATCCGCGACGGCGTGCCGGGCAGCGTCATTTCCATCCTCACCACCTGGGTGTGGAACGGCGGCCCCTTCACCGTGCCGTCGGCCATGTCGAAGGCGGGCGTCAACATCATGACGAAATCGCTCGCCGCCGAATGGGGCCAGTACGGAATCCGCCTCAATGCGATTGCGCCCGGTCCCTTCCCCACCGAAGGCGCATGGGCGCGGCTGAGCCCCGGCCAGTCGACCGACGGCGACCAGGAACGCGATGGCATTCCGATGGGGCGCGTGGGGCAGATGGACGAGCTGAAGAATCTCGCAACCTTCCTGATGGCGGATGGCTGCGACTATCTTTCCGGCCAGACCATCGCCATCGACGGCGCGGCCTTTTCGGCAGGCGGCGGCAATTTCTCGCGGCTTTCCTCGCTCAAGGAAGACGATTGGGAGCAGATGCGGGACATGATCCGCAGCGCGAACGACAAGGACAAGGCGCAGCGCAGCGTGTGAGCCTGCAAACGGCGCAGGTCAAACCGCGCTGGCACGCCAGTGGATCGCCACGACCTGCCAGTTCCGAATGACGTCGTCGGGCGGCACCTTGCCGTCCGGCCCGTCCCACTTGCCGGCGATCTCGTAATAGATGCGCGTCGACTCGGCGGCCGGGCAGAAAAGCCGTCCGGCATATTCCTCGACGCCCGGCAGGCATTGGGGCTTGTCGTCTTTCTTGTAGATGTCGGTATAGAGGCTGCCGACATGAATGCCGTGCATGTCTCGAATGTCGGGCGAGAAGACGATGACGCCCGCGACCGACCGCTCGTCCGCATCCGGCACGACTTCCATCATCTTCGCGTCGTTTTCCTCCACGAGGATGACGGGATATTGCTCACCCTCGCGCGAGACCTGCCGGCGCGAAACCGTCGTGCCCGGCAGAAGCGCCGACACGGCGTCGGGGTCGAAGGCGGTGATGCCGGTAATGGGGCCGACGCCTTCTTCGGTGACCTTGATGGCCTTCGGCCCGGAACAGGCCGCAACCAGAAACAGGATCGCGGCCACCGCGAGCGACGCCTTCGTTCCGGGCTTTCGTGCCATCGATCAGTTCTCCCCGTTCATTTCGATCACGACCTTACCGACAACCTCGCGGTTTTGCAGCATGCGCATGGCTTCGGTCGCCTTTTCAAGCGGGAAGCGGGCGCAGATATAGGGGTCGATCTTTCCCTCCGCAGCCAGACGATCTATCGCCTCGATATTCGCCCTGCCCGCCGCCGGGTCGCGGCGGCCATACTCGCCCGCGCGCACGCCGACCACGGAAAACCCCTTGATGAGCGGCATGTTGACCGAGACGGAGGGAATGCGGCCGCTGGTGAAGCCGATCACGAGCAGGCGTCCGTTCCAGCCGATGCAGCGCACGCTCTCGTCGAACACGTCGCCGCCGACCGGATCGTAGATCACGTCGGCGCCCTTGCCGCCGGTGAGTTCCTTCACCTTGTCCTTGAGGTTTTCCGTCGAGTAGTTGATCGTCTCGTCGGCGCCCAGGCTGCGGCAGAACTCGAGCTTGTCGTCCGAAGACGCCGCGGCGATCACCCGTGCGCCCATGATCTTGCCCAGT
>CAYSVF010000297.1:0-3928 GCA_964434415.1 uncultured Parvibaculum sp. | reverse complement strand
CCGCTGCCGCTTTGGGACCAGAGCATGTTCACCGGCGATCCCTCGCCGCTCAAGCAGGCCTGGCCGCCTGTATCCACGCAGCTGACCGAGGCCGACGCCATCATCGTGGTGACGCCGGAATGGCACGGCATGGTGCCGCCCGCGCTCAAGAACTTCCTGCTCCTGTGCTCGAAGGAACTGGCCAACAAGCCAGGCCTGATCGTGTCCGTGTCCGCTTCGCTGGGTGGCTCCTATCCCGTCGCAGAGCTGCGCACCACTGGCTACAAGAACAACCGCATTTGCTGGATTCCCGATCACGTCATCATCCGCCACGTCTCGAAAATGCTGAACGGCGAGCCGCACTCCGGCGATGAATGGGCCGGCGAGGAAAAGACGGTCATTGGCCGGTGCGATCACGCGCTCCGTATCCTCGTGGAATATGGAAAGGCGTTGAGGACCGTGCGCGAAAGCGGCGTCACCGATTACGAGACCTATGCATTCGGCATGTGAGCCCGGCAGGCAGGGGCGGCGCCCGTCGGTCAAAGCGAAGGGCGCTTCAGAACAAGTATCTGGCACGGCTTTTGGATAGGTTTGAGACAGCGACATATGTCCGGCCGCGATGCCCCGCCGGGGCAATAACCGGACTTTCTGTAAGGATGAGTGCAGATGGACTACGAAATCCTTGAGATCAAACCGATGACGGCGAATATCGGCGCCGAGATATTTGGTGTCGATCTTTCGGAGCCGCTAACCGATCCGGTCATTGCCGAGCTGCGGCAGGCGATCACCGATTATCAGGTCATTTTCTTCCGCGATCAGCATATCGACCATGACGGGCACAAGACGCTGGGCAAGGCCTTTGGCGAGCTGGCGATCCATAGCGGTGTGGCCGGCCTTGCCGATCATCCGGAAATCGTGGCGATCCATGCGGATGCGAATTCCAAATTCATTGCCGGCGACAATTGGCATTCCGATCTGACTTGTAATGAAATTCCGCCCATGGGCAGCATTCTCTATCTGCATACCGTGCCGGAAGTCGGCGGCGACACGCTCTTTGCCAGCATGTATGCCGCCTATGATGCGCTGTCGGACCGCATGAAGGACTACCTTGAGGGGCTTTATGCGGTGCATGATGGAGAACATGTCTATCGTCCGATCACGAACGATCCGGACAAGAAGTTCCCCTGTAACGAGCACCCCGTGGTGCGCACGCATCCCGTGTCCGGCAAGAAGGGTATTTTCGTCAACCCCTCCTACACCACCAAGATCGTGGGCATGAGGAAAGACGAAAGCGACGGCATCCTGCAGATGCTCTACAAGCATTGCGCCAACCCGAACTTCCAGGTGCGCTTCCGCTGGCAGCCCAATTCGATTGCCTTCTGGGACAATCGCTGCACCTGGCACCTTGCCGTCTGGGACTATTTCCCGCAAACCCGCTCCGGTTTCCGCGTGACCATAGCCGAGGACAAGCGCCCCGCCTGACGCGGCCATGCACGAACGAGAAAGGCCCGCCGGTGCGCGGGCCTTTTCATGTTCAAGGGTATGGAAAACGTCAGCCGTTTTCGTCGAAACCGGTCGAAAGACTGATCTGTGCCCAGCGGGCTATTTCCGCGTGGAACGCGCCGAGCTTCCGGCCGACATAGAAAAGAGCATCGGCCCCCAGCAGCAAATGCAGCGGTGGCTCTTCCGCATCCGCGATATGCAAAATGGCGAGCGCTGCCTTCACCGGATCGCCCGGTTCTTCGCCCGCATGATCGGCGAAAATGCGCCGTGCCTCATGCGCGGTCGCCTCGTAATCCTCGATCTCGCGTGCCGTGAAGGACATGGACCCGCCGGCAAATTCCGTCCGAAGGCCGCCCGGTTCCACATTCGTGACCTTGATGCCGAGCGGGCCGACTTCTTCGGCCAGCGTCTGGCCGATGCACTCCATCGCGAATTTGCTGGCTCCGTAGATTCCGGTGCCCCACCAGGGCGCAAGGCCGCTCACCGAAGTGATGTTGATGATGCGGCCGGCACGCCGCGCCCGCATATAGGGCAGCACCGACTGGATGACGGCAACCGCGCCGAAGAAATTCACATCGAACTGCGCCCTGATTTCGTCCATGGACGCTTCCTCGACCGCGCCACCAGCCCGTAGCCTGCATTGTTCACCAGGATGTCGATGGGGCCGAGATCCGCCTCGATGCGCGCGGCGGTTTCCCGCACAGCCTCCTGCACGGTCACATCGAGCAGATAGCCATGCGCTAGGCCCGGGGCGAGCGCTTCGAAGGCTGCCCGGTCCTCTTCGCGTCGTACCGTGCCGGCGACATGATCGCCCAGCCGTAAAGCGGCAAGGGCGACGGCGCGGCCGAGGCCGCTGCTGACGCCCGTAATCCACCAAATACGCGTGTCGCGCTCTGTCATGGGTCTCTCTCCCGAAAATCCGGAACTGACGGGAAAGCCGTTCAGTAGGGTTTGTCGCCCTTCGCCCAGAGGCGATGCATCAGGCGGTAATATTTGGTGTCGTCATAGACCGTGCCCGTATGCAGCGTGCAGCGATTGTCCCACATGAGAATGTCGCCGACCTGCCATTTGTGCCGGTGCACGAACTCGTCTTTTGTGACGAAGTCCACGAGCTCGTCCACAAGCTCCAGCCCTTCCGGGTTGGGCATGCCGACAATTTCCTTCACCGTGCCGGTGCTCACCCAGAGCGCCTTGCGTCCATTGGCCGGGTGCGTCCGGATGAGCGGATGGATGACGTCGGGGTTGGCTGCTTTCATCTCTTCGGAAAGTTCCATGCGTCCGAATTCGCGCGTGGACATCAAATGCTGGTAGCTGTGATGCAGCTTGAGACCGTCGAGTTCCGCCTTGCGCTCCTCGCTCAATGCGTTGTAGGCAGCGCACTGATCGGCCAGCAGCGTGTCGCTGCCCTCCGGCGGCACTTCCTTGGCATAGAGCATGGTGCACTTCACGGGTTCTTCCTTGTAGGAATAATCCGTATGCCAGCCCACACCGTCATTATGGGCGCCGATCGGTTTACCGTCGACTTCGCGATTGGAGAGAATGAAAATTTCCGGATAGCCGGGCAGCGTGAACTGCTTCTGCGTATGGCCTTCCGGCTGGCCGAAACGCGAGATGAACGAAATCAGGTCGTCCGGCTCCATTTCCTGGCCGCGCAGCAGGATGGCGCCGCGCTTGTTGAACGTATCCACGACCGCATCCAGCGTTTCGTCATCCGCCGTCGTGAGGTCGACATCCAGTATTTCCGCGCCAAAGCCTGGTTTCAGCTCACGCAGTTTCAATTGAGGCGCCATGGTCACTTCATCAATCACTGTCACTCGGTTGAAGGAGGCTACTCATCTTCTATGCAGTGATCTTGTTTCGATGCGCCCAATCCTTTGCCGCGCGTGAAGCGCGCGATCTGCCCTCGCGGCGTGAGTGCCGAACAATGCGGCAGAGATGCGGGCAGAGCGCAACCGTCCATAAACGGGGTATGGCGCTGCGAAAGTGACGAAATAGCCCTGTTTCATGCGGCGTTACTCCCGTCGCGATCCGGCGCGTGACCGTGTTTCCCGCAAAGCCGGTTGCGGCGAAGGCGGCTAGGCGCTGCGCTTTTCGGCAATCAATCTGTCCTCTGAACGAGGGAAGGCGAACGCATACTTGTCTGAATGCGCCCGGCGCCTCTTCGGTGCCGAAATCGGTGGCAGGTCATGTCGTAGCCTTGGGGATAGAGGCTGACAAGAAGTCAGTTCCAGAGTGCCGAAAAACAGAAAGATCAATTAAAACAATACCTTGCCGCTCTGGCACGCCTATTGCTCTTCTCATCCCTGCCGCTCATGCACCTTGTTCGCAGCGCGGCCTTGTTTGTGTGAAGGGGGCTTCTGGCATGCGAAGAAAATTACTTCTCTCCTCTGTTTCGATGATGGTGCTGATGATCGGCACGACGACCTTGCCGCGTGTGGTCCACGCG
>CAYSVF010000296.1:0-3933 GCA_964434415.1 uncultured Parvibaculum sp. | reverse complement strand
CATGGTGGCCATGAACGCCCCGGCCGACACCGACGACGACGCCCTCGTGACCGGCAGCATAAGGCCGGACCTGCCGGACACGACACCCGACGGCAAGGGCGGGCCGGGACAAAGGCTCGCCGCCGCCTCGCCCTTCCGCATCGACGTCGCCCCCGCCCCCGGCGATGGCGACCGCGCGCTGAGCGCGGCCATGGGAAAGGCGCTGTCCGAAAAGCTCGCGGGCCGTCTGGAGGGTATGACGGGCGGGCCCTACAAGGTGACGGGAGAAGTCGTGACGGCCTCGCGCAATGACGGGCAGACGGACGTCTCCATCCGCTGGGTGCTGACGGGCCCGCAGGGCACGAAACTGGGCGAGGTTCGCCAGAACCGCGCCGTCAGGGCCGCCGCCATCGCAGGCCGCTGGGGCCCGCTTGCCGATGAGGCCGCCCGCGCCGCCGCCGAGGGAATTCTGAAGCTCATCGTACCCGCCCCGGGCAAAATGGCCGCGCAGGGCTGACGAAAGCATGGAAAGCGGAGCCGGACATATGTTTACACCTTCCGGCCCCCTTGCTAAAACGCGCTCGCGCCGTCATCGGAACGTCACGTCTTCAAGCGTCATGTCCGGGCGGCGATTTTCTGTTGGGGCTCGCGTCGGGGTACATTCCCTGACCGGCGGTCAGGGGTAACGCCATGAAACTCGTCGCTGGTAACTCGAACCGGGCGCTCGCCGAGGCGATTGCCGCTTACCTCAACCTGCCGCTGACAAAATCGGTCGTTCGGCGCTTCGCGGATATGGAAGTATTCGTGGAGATCCAGGAAAACGTCCGCGGCGAGGATGTGTTCGTCATCCAGTCGACCTCCTATCCCGCCAACGACCATCTGATGGAACTGCTGATCATCATCGATGCGCTGAAACGCGCCTCGGCCAAGCGCATCACGGCGGTTCTGCCCTATTTCGGCTATGCCCGTCAGGACCGCAAGCCGCAGGCCCGCACGCCGATTTCGGCGAAGCTCGTGGCCAATCTGGTGACCACGGCAGGCGCCGACCGCGTGCTGACGCTCGACCTCCATGCCGGGCAGATCCAGGGCTTTTTCGACATCCCGACCGACAACCTCTTCGCCGCGCCCGTGCTGACCAGCGACATCCAGAACCATTATGACGGCGAAAAGCTGATGGTGGTCTCGCCGGATGTCGGCGGCGTGGTGCGCGCCCGCGCCATCGCCAAGCGGATCGACGCCGACCTCGCCATCGTGGACAAGCGCCGCGAACGCGCGGGCGAGTCGGAAGTCATGAACATCATCGGCGACGTGAAGGGCCGCTCCTGTATCCTGGTCGACGACATCGTGGACAGCGCCGGCACGCTCTGCAACGCCGCGCAGGCCCTGCTCGATCAGGGCGCGACGCAGGTTTCCGCCTATGTGACGCATGGCGTGCTGTCGGGCGGCGCGGTAGCCCGCGTCTCCGCCTCGGCGCTGAAGGAACTCGTCATCACCGACTCGATCCATGCAACCGAAGCGGTCCGCGTTTCCTCCAATATCCGCGTCGTCTCCATCGCCCCGCTGATCGGCGAAGCGATGCTGCGCACGGCGGAAGAACGCTCGGTTTCGAGCCTCTTCGACTGATCTTCCCGATTTCGGATAACTCCCGCTGCCGGTTGAGTTTTCCGCTCTCCGGCGCTATAAGGCGGGCCTGTCTGCACTTCCACACCCCTGGAGGAGATATGCGGACATCATCGAGGGCCATTAAGGCCCCGTTTTTATTGGAGAAATTGAAATGGCCGAGACGACAAAGCTCGAGGCCCGTTCGCGTGAGAAGACCAGCAAGGGGGCTGTTCGTTCTCTCCGCCGCGAAGGCCGGGTCCCCGCCGTGATTTACGGCGACAAGAAGTCCCCCATCCTGATCGACCTCAGCTACAAAGAGGTCTCGAAGCTCTATCACACGGGTACGTTCCTCTCGCACACGCTCGACATCGAGGTCGACGGCAAGAAGGAACATGTCATTCCGCGTGACGTGCAGCTGGAGCCGGTGCGCGACTTCATCATCCACGTCGATTTCCTGCGTCTTGGCAAGAACGCCACCATCACCGTGGCGATCCCGGTTCACTTCGTGAACGAAGAAGCCTCGCCGGGCCTCAAGGCCGGCGGCGTGCTGAACGTCGTTCGCCATGAAGTGGACCTCGTCTGCCCGGCCTCCGCCATTCCCGAAGCCATCGAGATCGACCTCGCCGGCTACGAGATGGGCGACTCGATCCACATCTCGTCGGTGAAGCTGCCGGCGAAGGTGGAACCAGCCATTGCCGACCGCGACTTTACCATTGCCACCATCGCGATGCCTGCCTCCGTGCAGTCCGCCGAATCCGAGGAAGAGGCCGAAGAAGCCGAAGCCGGGGAAGAAGCGCCTGCCGCGGAAGAAGAAGGCGGCGAAGACTCTTCCGGCTCGGAAGAGTAAGGGCGGCCGGGGGCGCGGGGCGACATGTTGCTCCTTGTCGGCCTTGGCAATCCGGGCGCGAAATACGCCCGCAACAGACACAATGTCGGATTCATGGCGGCGGATGCGATCATCCGCCGCCATTCCTTTTCGCCCGAGCGCGCGCGCTTCCAGGCCATGGTCTCGGAGGGCATGCTTTCCGGCGAGAAGGTGCTGGTGATGAAACCGACCACCTATATGAACGAAAGCGGCCGCGCAGTCGGCGAGGCGATGCGCTTCTTCAAGCTCTCGCCTGCCGATGTGGTGGTGATGTATGACGAACTGGACCTCGATCCCGGAAAGATCCGTATAAAGACGGGCGGCGGGGCGGCGGGACATAACGGCATCCGCTCCATCGCTTCGCATATCGGCCCCGAATTCCGCCGGATGCGCATCGGCATCGGCCATCCGGGCCGCAAGGAAGCCGTGATGCCCTATGTGCTGGGCGACTTTTCAAAAGCCCAGCATGCCGACTGGCTGGATGTGATGCTGGATGCCATCGCGGACGCAGCGCCCATGCTGGCGGAAGGCAAGGACGCCACCTTCGCCAACAAGGTGCATCTGGCGGTCCACCCCGAGCCGCCGAAAAAGGCCAAACCGGCAAGCGACACGAAACCGAACGAGTAACGAAAGAGACCTCATCATGGGCTTCAAATGCGGCATTGTCGGCCTTCCCAATGTGGGCAAGTCCACGCTTTTCAATGCCCTGACACAGACCGCGTCCGCCCAGGCCGCGAACTATCCCTTCTGCACCATCGAACCGAATGTCGGCGAAGTGGCGGTGCCCGATCCGCGTCTTGCAAAGCTCGCCGCAACGGCGGGCTCCAAGGAGATCATCCCCACCCGCCTCACCTTTGTGGACATTGCGGGCCTGGTGAAGGGCGCCTCCAAGGGCGAAGGTCTCGGCAACCAGTTCCTCGCCAATATCCGCGAAGTGGACGCGATCGCCTATGTGCTGCGCTGCTTTGAAGACGGCGACGTGACGCATGTCGAAGGCCGGGTGAACCCGCTGGAAGACGCCGACATCGTCGAAACGGAACTGATGCTGGCAGACCTCGAAAGCCTGGAAAAGCGTACGGTCACGCTCGAGAAAAAGGCGAAGACCGGCGACAAGGAAGCAAAGCAGCTTCTCGCCCTCGTTGAGACCGCCCTCACCTATCTCCGCGACGGCCGCCCCGCCCGCACCGCGATGGCCGACGGCAAGATAGCCGAAGAAGACCGCAAGGCGTGGGAGATGCTGCAGCTTCTGACGGCAAAGCCTGTGCTCTATGTCTGCAATGTGGACGAAGAGGCCGCCGGCACCGGCAACAAGCATTCCGAATGCGTGATGGAACGCGCAAGCGCGGAAGGCGCTGAGGCCGTCGTCATCTCCGCCCGCATCGAGGAAGAGATCGCACAGCTCCCGAACGAGGAGCGCGCGGAATATCTCGAAACGCTGGGGCTGGAGGAAGCAGGCCTCGACCGTCTCATCCGCGCGGGCTACACGC
>CAYSVF010000295.1:0-3936 GCA_964434415.1 uncultured Parvibaculum sp. | reverse complement strand
GCAGAAGCTTCCCAAGCTTACGACGAGGGTTCGATTCCCTTCACCCGCTCCAGCCTTTCCTTCCCCCGAAGCTCGACCGTCATCCGCCATGTCGGCGACCGGAAAACATGTCACCCCGTTGTCGAGGGCGTGACCTCATCCTTTTGCGGATGGTCGTCGGCGGACTTCAGCGCGCGATATTGCTCATAGGTGGCGCGCCGGTTTTCCTCACCCAGCTTCTGGGCCAGGCTTTCCGCAAGATCGGCATCCCCCATCCGGACGGCCTGCCCGAGCATATTGGACAGTGTCAGAAAGCGCTGACGATGCGCCATGTCCTGCTTGGCAAATCTCACATAGAACAGGAATGCCTGACGGTCGATACGCTCTGCGTGCCGATGCAGAACGGGGTTGCCGCAATGTTTGTATATGAAGCGTGCGGCGCTCTGGCTCAGGCCGGCGAATTGTTCGGCCGGTGCCTCCTTGGCGTCCCTCAGCTCTTTGCCGAAGGTCGCGTATCGGGCAATCGATTCCTCGCTCAGTTCGCCGCTATGCAGGCGGCGGGTGAATAGTCGGATGGCGGTCGCGAACAGCGCCGTCCGGACTTCGTAGAGATCGGACAGTTCCTTGGGGGTCAGCTCCG
Organism: uncultured Parvibaculum sp.; assembly: GCA_964434415.1. Taxonomy (GTDB): domain Bacteria; phylum Pseudomonadota; class Alphaproteobacteria; order Parvibaculales; family Parvibaculaceae; genus Parvibaculum. The sequence continues at coordinate 3,317 of CAYSVF010000295.1, read as the reverse complement.
GGACGCATGCGCCGAGATGGGGGCGTATCCGCACCAGATCGTCGCGCGACAGAATTCTCAGCGCCTCCCGCACAGGTCCGCGGGACACCCCGAAGCGTTTGGCGAGAGCTTCCTCGATCAGCTTTGTGCCGGGCGGAATTGTACCCGCGCCGATTTCCTGCTCGAGCGCGTCGGCGATTTCCGCGGCGTGTGTGCGGCGACTGTCTTCGCCGGGCGTCGGTTCCTGGGAAGCTGCCATTGAGTTTCTACCTCTGGCGTCACGAAAACGGGCGATTCACGATATATTGTTGACAATTATATCCGATCGCCTTCTATTGCCCTAGGATAATCGCTAATTTTCTGATGAGCAGGCTTTTCACCGAGATAAATTGTCAACAATAAAGCTCGGGCGGCCTGCGCCTCCCGGATCGCGGAAAGGTCTGGGAACCGCGGAGGCAAGGCGGGCATTCGGGTGGTTCGCTGAGTTGTGGAACCGGATTCATGACTGAAGAATATCGTTTCGACGCCTATCGCAGACCCGACGGATCGGTCGGGTTGCGCAATGACTTGCTCATACTTTCTCTGTCCGGCCTCACCACCCCCATCGCCCGGCGTGTCGCCTCGGCCCTTCCTCAGGCCAAGCTGATCACGGTCCCCTATACGGGGGGAATTATCGGGGAAGACGCCGTGCTTCGCCGGCGGATGTTGTCCGGTTTTGCAACGCATCCCAATGTCGGCGCGGTCCTTGTGATCAGCTGCAATCCCATCGAGGGGAATTTGTATCACCGCATTGTCGAGGCGTCGGGCCGCCCCGCGGCGAAGCTGGTGCTGGATGATTACGGGCATGACGGTCTGCGGTTGACGGATGCCGCAATGCGGGCCGGGGCCAGGCTTCTGAAGGAGCTGTCCGCCGCGCGCCGCAGCCCTGCCGGCTTGTCGGAGCTATGCATCGGCGTCGAATGCGGTCGTTCCGATACCAGTTCCGGGGTCGCGTCCAATCCGCTCGTTGGCCGTATCGCAGATGCCGTTGTTGCCGGCGGCGGTCGGGTGATGGGCGGCGAGACGATGGAATGGTTCGGTGCGGAACATCTTCTGGAAAAGCGGGCGGCAACGCCTGCCGTCGCCGAGCGTCTGAGAGAAGCCGTCGACCGGCGCATGAAACGGGCCGAGGCGGCCGGGATGGATCTGATCGGCAGCAATCCGGGGCCGGCCAACATCGCCATGGGGCTTTCCACGCTTGAGGAGAAGTCGCTGGGCGCCGTCATGAAGACCGGTAGCTCGCCTGTTTGCGGCGTGCTGCAACATGGCGAAGCCCCTGCCGGTCCCGGACTTTGGCTGATGGATCAGCCCTTCTATTCCACGGAATCGCTTTCCGGTTTTGTCGCGGCGGGCGCGCATATGGTGCTGTTCACGACCGGTCCGGGCAATAGCTTCGTCAGTCTCCTGGCACCGACGGTCAAGCTGTCGGCCAACGCGGTGGCGTGCCGCGAGTTGGCCGAGCAGATCGATTTCGACGCCAGTGGAATTCTGACCGGAGAAACGACCTTCGAGGATGCGTCAAAGGCATTGCTCATGCAGATGATGGATGTCGCTTCCGGGACATACACCTTCGGGGAGATCCTGGGAGAAGGCGAGGAAACGGTCAGCCGAAACGGAGAAACGCTCTGATGGCCGGTGAACCTCGATATGCCGGATTCATGCTGCATACGGATGATGATGTCGCATTGGCCCTTGTCCCGCTGGAGGCAGGTGCCATGGTGCGCATTGTCACGCCGGACGGGCCACGTGAACTGGAAGTGAAAGAAGACATTCCGCTCTACCACAAATTCGCGACGCGGGATCTCGCGGAGGGAATTTCGGTGATCAAGGGGGGAGAGGCCATCGGCGTGACGTCGGCGCCAGTCGGTTGCGGGAGGCATCTCCACATCCAGAATTTGAAAAGTATGCGCTACGGGGTTTCCTGATACGGGTCGATTGAAGTGTTCCCGTATCGGCAAAGCCGAACGTTACGCCTCGACGAGAAGAAAGTTTGAAGAAGCAATGACAGGCCCCGCCGGCAAATCTCCGCAGCAAGCCGCGCCGCTCGAGCCCAATCTGGATGCGCCGAGCGATTTGGGAATCATGGTCGGTTTTCCGCCGCCGCCGGAAAAGCGCGTCACGCGCGCAAACATGATGGCGCCCGGGCATCTGCGCTGGAGCTTCATGAACCAGTCCCGGCTGTTTCCCACGACGCGCGTTTCCCGAGGAGAAGAGGCGATCACCCCCTTCGCTTACGGACAGCGACTGGATGTCGATAGTCTGCCCATAGCATTTGAGGGAAACGACGCCCTTCCGATGCAGGATTTCTATATGCGGTCGGGCGTCGACGCGCTCCTGGTCGTGCATCGGGGCGAGATCGTTTTTGAGCGCTATTTCGGAGACATGACGGCATCGACGCTGCACGCATTGTTTTCCTGCACAAAGGGATTCGTCGGCCTGCTGATCGAATGGTTCGTCCAGGAGGGCGAGATTGATTGTTACGCCGCCGCGGAGACCTATGTGCCGGAGCTACAGGGAACGGCGCTGGGCGAGGCGACGGTGCAGCAGTTGCAGGATATGCAGGCTCACTTCGACTTCAGCGCCTTTCCGCCGCGCGTGCCGGGGCAGGTGCAGGTAGGTTACCTCGCCGCGCTTGGATTCATCGATGGCGGTCCGGACTATGCGGGGCCGAAAGGCGTCTATGAAACGCTGGCGACGAATATTGCGACAGCGCCCCATGGCGGCACCTTTCGCTACGACAATGGCAGTACCGACACGCTTGGCTGGATCTTGCGGCGTGTCACCGGCAAGAGCCTCGATTGGCTCATCGGCGATCGTCTCTGGTCGAAACTGGGCGCGGAGCACGATGCCTCGTTTTTCGTGGATATGGGCGGGACCGAATGGGCTGCCGGCGGACTTTCCGTGACGGCCCGCGATCTGGCGCGGTTCGGCGAAATGCTTCGCTGCAATGGCATGTTCAACGGCACTCAAATCGTACCTGCCGGCGTCATCGCGGAAATCGGGAAAGCGGGGGATCGCGATGTATTCGAGGGGGATCCCATGTCCTATCCGGGGGGCTCCTATCACAATCAGTGGTGGTTCTTTCACGACGAGTTCGAGTCATTTGCCGCCCGGGGCCAGTTCGGTCAACGCTTATGGATCGCGCCGACGGCGGAAACCGTGATCGTTCAGTTCTCGACCGACCCGGACCCGACCGGCAGCGAAGAGCCCCTGCGCCTGGCAGCCTGGCAGGCGATTGCGCGGGCTTTGGCGAGGAAGTGAAGACCCGTTGGTCGAGCGGGGCGGTCTCTCCCTCGCAA
>CAYSVF010000294.1:1860-3947 GCA_964434415.1 uncultured Parvibaculum sp. | reverse complement strand
ACTATAGACCTCATAGATGCCCGCGAAAGGGCCGCAAAACCTGCCCCAGCGTGCCCCTGCGTTAACCTGTCATCTGCCTAACCTGTTGCGACAACACAAGATTTAGCGGTGAACGAAAAAGGAAAATGGAACGGTCATCGATTCGGACATGATTCGTTCGCGCAATATTCCGAAAGTTAACGTCGCAGTTCTTAACGTGACATTCCGTCACGCTCATCGCGCCCGGCATTGCGGAGGCGGCGGGATCGAAGTGACTTGCACACCCCCCGTTTTGTGAGATGGTGCCGACAGCATCATGAGTAGCGCGTTCACCTCCACCGCAGACCAGAACGAACGGGCCGTCATCGCGGCCCGCAGGCCGGTCACGGCGGTTCTCGGCCCCACCAACACCGGCAAGACCCATCTCGCCATCGAACGCATGCTCGGCCATCAATCGGGCATGATCGGCCTGCCGCTGCGCCTGCTCGCACGCGAAGTCTATGACAGGGTCGTGAAGGCCAAAGGGGCGCGCGAAGTCGCCCTGATCACCGGCGAGGAAAAGATCGCGCCGCCTACCGCGCGCTATTTCATCTGCACGGTCGAAGCGATGCCGCAGGATCGGGAGGTGGACTTCGTCGCCATCGACGAAATCCAGCTTGCCGCAGATCGCGAGCGCGGCCACACCTTCACCGACAGGCTGCTGCGCTGCCGGGGGCGCCACGAAACCATGCTGATGGGCTCGGATACGGCACGGCACCTGATCGGCCGACTCTTGCCGCGCACCCGGTTCGTCAACAGACCCCGCTTTTCGGAACTTTCCTGGACCGGCTCGAAAAAACTGACGCGCCTGCCCCGCCGCAGCGCCATCGTCGCGTTCTCCGCCGACCAGGTTTACGCCATCGCCGAACTCATCCGCCGCCAGCGCGGCGGCGCAGCGGTGGTGATGGGCGCGCTGAGCCCGCGCACCCGCAACGCCCAGGTCGCTCTCTACCAGTCGGGCGATGTCGACTTTCTGGTCGCTACGGACGCCATCGGCATGGGCCTCAACATGGATGTGGACCATGTGGCCTTCGCCTCCACCGCGAAATTCGACGGACGCCAGCATCGCCCGCTCAGGGTCGCGGAACTGGCGCAGATCGCCGGCCGTGCCGGGCGCTATATGAATGACGGCACTTTCGGGGTCACCGCGGATGCCGCTCCTCTACCCGACGACACGATCGAGCGGATCGAAAATCACCAGTTCGATGCCGACCAGGTCTTCCAGTGGCGCAATCCCGATCTCGATTTCACCTCCATGGATGCGCTGATCCGCAGCCTCGAAGTCCCGCCCCGCCAGCATGGGCTGACGCGCGGCCCGGTCGCCGACGACCTCGAGGCGCTGACCCGCATGAGCCGCGACCATGAGGTTCGCGACGCAGCAGCCAGCCCTCAAGCCATCCGCAAGCTCTGGGAAGTGGTGCAACTTCCCGATTTCCGCAAAACGATGGCCAGCGAGCATGCGACCCTTCTGTCCAGGATATATCTGTTCCTGATGCAGCCAGGGGGACGGATTCCGGACGACTGGTTTTCCAACCAGCTCGGACGCCTGGACCGCACCGATGGCGACATCGACACGCTGGCCGCCAGGCTGGCGCATATGCGTACATGGAGCTATGTATCCAACCGCTCCGGCTGGTTGCATGATCCTGTGCATTGGCAGGAGCGCGCGCGTACGATAGAGGATAAGCTTTCGGATGCGTTGCATGAGCGGCTGACGCAGCGGTTCATCGATCGTCGCACAAGCGTGTTGATGAAGCGGCTACGCCAGAAAGAGGATTTAATGGCGGCGGTTAACAGTGACGGTGAGGTCCTGGTCGAGGGCGAATTTGTGGGTCGTCTTCAGGGGTTCGTTTTCGTACCCGACCCGAGGGCGGAAGGGGTCCACGGCAAGGCGCTTCGCGCCGCCTCCGATGCTGCGCTGGCGCTGGAGATCAATGCCCGCGCGGCGCGCCTGACGGCGGCGCCCGATGCCGATATTCATCTTTCAGAGCACGGAAGGATCATCTGGGAAGGCCAGCCGGTCGCCAGCCTTCACGCTGCCGACGATCCGCTTCTGCCCCGCGTGGAAC
>CAYSVF010000294.1:0-1850 GCA_964434415.1 uncultured Parvibaculum sp. | reverse complement strand
GCGATGAGCTGACGGGGCCGCCCAAGGAAAACCTCCAGACCCGGCTTCAGGCGTGGACGCGCATGCACGTCAATCAGGTCCTTGCCCCGCTGACGGGCATGCGGGACGCCGAAGATGTCGAAGGCCTTGCCCGCGGCGTGGCTTACCGCCTGGTCGAGAATTTCGGATCGCTCCGCCGCGAGGCCGTATCGGAAGATATCCGCGCCCTCGACCAGAATGCACGCGGTCAATTGCGCAAGCATGGCGTACGTTTCGGCGCCTACACGATTTTCATGCCGGCCTTGTTGAAGCCCGCGCCCGCGCGGCTGTTGCTCACGCTTTGGGCGCTTGCCCGCAAGGGGGTCGAGGATCCCTTCGCGGACCTTCCCTCCCCGCCCACGCCCGGGCTTACCTCCGTACCAGCGGACAAGACCGCGCCCGAAGGCTTTTACGATGTGCTAGGCTTCCGCGTCTGCGGCGAGCGTGCCGTGCGCGTCGATATGCTGGAACGTCTGGCCGACATGATCCGGCCGGTGATTGCCGAACGCCGCTATAATGGCGGCTTCGTCGTCAATCCCGACATGATGTCGCTTGTAGGCTGCTCCGGCGAGGAATTCGCCAGCCTGCTGCGCGGCCTGGGCTATCGCTCGCAAATGGAAAAGGTGAAGCTGCCGAAAGAAGAGGCCGAGGCGGCACAGCCGGCATCCGAAGAGCAGACGGGCACGGCTCCCGAGACACAGCCGGAGACGCAAGAAGCGCCGACGGAAGCACCCGAGGCGGGCGAGGCACCCGTTGCTCCGACTGAAACTGCCCCGGCAGAAGGCGCCGCCATCGAGACACCGGCCGCCGATGCATCCGGAGCCCCGGCGACGGCAACGCCACCAGAAGCCGTTCCGGCAAGCGATGCAGCTCCCTCCGAAACGCCAGCCGTTGAAGCACCGCAATCCGCCCCTGCGCCTGAAACGGGTGCGACCGGCACCGAACCCGCGCCCGAGGTGAAGACGGAGGTGGGAACCGCAAATGCGGAATCCGGCGAGACCGAAACGGTGGAGCTTGAAATCTGGCGCCCCCAAAGGCGACACCAGGGCGGCAAACCGCAGCGGCAGGCCCGGCGCGACGACGACCAACCCCGCCGGCGGCGCCCCAAAGGCGGCGACAAAAAAGGCGGCACGGAAACCCGGTCGGGCAAGCCGCCCCGCAAGGATGGCGGCCCCAAGAAACCGCGCAACAATCGCGGCCACGGAAAACCGGAACGCGAAAAAGCGCCCGATCCCGACAGCCCCTTCGCAGCGCTTGCCGTTCTGAAGGACCGCCAGAAGCAGAACTGACACCCGGCAGATGCCCTCATCGCGCGACAAGGACGGCCCATCTCCGCAAGACGGAATCCATGAGGCCGACCCCCATGATGCGGGTCAGAGGGTCGACCGATGGCTCTGGTATGCGCGTTTTGCCAAGACACGCAGTATTGCCGCAACGCTTGTCCGGAGCGGCAAGATTCGCGTCAGCGGCGACCGTATATCGCGGCCAAGCCGGCTTGTAAGACCGGGCGATGTGCTTACCTTTCCTCTAGGAGCGCATATCCGTGTCGTACGGATCAGGGGGCTTGGAACGCGGCGTGGCCCCGCGCCCGAAGCAAGAGAGCTCTATGACGACCTCGACCCGCCGCCCGAACGCCGCGCATCGCCGGATTCCGACGGCTCCGCTGCCCGGCAATCTCCCCCTTCGCAGACAGCACCCAGAGCGCCCGGTGCCGGACGCCCGACCAAAAGGGAGCGCCGGGCCACCGACCGCCTGAAATCCGACGGATCGCCGGAGGAGAAATAATTCTCCATTTTTTATCCGTGGTTGAAGAGGTCTTACCACTCGTGTAT
>CAYSVF010000293.1:0-3970 GCA_964434415.1 uncultured Parvibaculum sp. | reverse complement strand
CTACGAGGACCTGACCGTCGAGGAGAACATCGACTTCTACGGCGGCATCTACCGCATCGCGCGGGACAAGCGGCAGGCGCGCAAGGATTGGGTAATCGAGATGGCGGGCCTCACCGCGCATCGAAACTCGCGCACCGCGGTGCTGTCGGGCGGCTGGAAGCAACGGCTCGCTCTGGGCTGCGCGGTGCTGCACGAACCGCCGGTGATCTTTCTCGACGAACCGACGTCCGGCGTCGACCCGCTGAGCCGCCGCCGCTTCTGGGACCTCATTTACGACCTTTCGGCCAAGGGGGTCACCGTATTCGTGACCACCCACTACATGGAAGAAGCCGAATATTGCGACCGTATCGGCCTCATTCATCGCGGCGAGCTCATCGCCGTCGGGACGACACGCCAACTCAAAATGGACCTGATGAAAGAATCCGTCATCGAGGTCCTCTGCGACCGCCCTCAAGATGCCATTGGCGAGGTCGAGGACCTCGAAGTGATCAAGGGTGTAGCGCTATTCGGCAGGGGGCTCCACGCGGTAGCAACCGATGCGGACGCCGCCACGCGTGCTCTGGGCAAGCGCTTGAGCGAACGTGGCTACGCGGTCGAAGGCATCGAGGCGGTCACGCCGTCGCTCGAGGACGTGTTCGTCTCCCTGGTTGAAGCGCGCGACCGGGCGCACGAGTCGACGAAGGAGGTCGCGGCGTGACCAAGCGATCTGGAATTTCATCGGGAAGGCGCCCGCAGCCGGCTCGGACTCCGGCGGAGAGCCAAGCTTATCGGCAGGCCTCCGAGGACCTCGAATTCCTGGCCAAGGACGATCTCCGCCCCCTACGCCTTCAATTGGAACTGCTGAAGCCCGAATGGTACTTGCGACAGGAGGATGTGCGTTCGACCATCGTGGTGTTCGGCAGTGCGCGAATCCTACCGCCGGAGGTCGCCGGAAAGCAGGTTGCCGAACTCGAAGCGGCCGTTCGTGACAAACCGGATGATCCGCAACTGCGGTCGGAACTCGGGCGGGCGCAGAAACAGCAGGCCTACTCGCGCTATTACGATGAAGCCCGACAGTTCTCCGGGTTCGTGTCCCGCCGCTTTCAGGAGAAAGGCCGGCGGGACTTCGTCGTCGTCACCGGCGGCGGGCCCGGCATCATGGAGGCCGCCAACCGGGGCGCGAGCGAAGCTGAGGCGCGAAGCATCGGATTCACCATCGCCCTGCCGCGTGAACAGGCCCCCAACGCGTTCGTGAGTCCTGAGCTCTGCTTTCAGTTTCGGTACTTCGCGATCCGCAAGATGCACTTTCTCCTGCGTGCGAAAGCCCTCGTGGCCTTTCCGGGTGGGTATGGAACGATGGACGAGCTGTTCGAGGTCTTGACGCTGATCCAGACGGGCAAGATCGCGCCCATTCCGGTAGTGCTGATCGGTCGCGACTTCTGGACCCGTGCCATAGATTTCGACTTCCTCGTCGAGGAAGGGGTGGTTGGGCGGGCCGACATCGCCCTGCTCCAAATCGTGGACCGTGCTGAAGAGGCGGTTCAAATCGTCCACGATTTCTATGGCGGGAGGCCACCCAAATGAAGCCTCCTCCGCACAAGGCAACGAGCCAACGAATGGAAGTTTCACGATGATGCCGGCACGTGTAATTGGAAAGTTCTGGATCTGGCCGGCGAGCATCGTCGCTGTCCTATTCGGTCTGCTGACGATCCGGGAAGGCGGCGCCGTCCTGTTTTGGAGCGAGGAGGCACGGCGCGCGGCCGGCCAGTATGTTCCCTTCGTCGTCTGGTTCAATTTTCTGGCAGGGTTTGCGTACGTTATCGCCGGCTTTGGCCTTTGGTTTCGGCAACGTTGGGCGGCGGGGCTCGCGTTCGCCGTCGCGGCGGCGACGCTGGCCGTCTTCGTGGCGTTCGGTATCCACATCGCGCTCGGCGGCGGCTATGAGCCGCGCACGGTCGTCGCCATGAGCCTCCGCAGCGCGGTATGGATCGCCGTCGCGGCGGTCGCATACCGGTTCGTCTGGAGAATACGCAGGAGGGCCGGCCTGTGAAGATCACGTTCCATGGAGCGGCGCAGGAGGTTACCGGTTCCTGCACCATGATCGAAACTGAGGGTACGCGCTTTCTGGTCGACTGCGGGATGTTTCAGGGCGGCCGGGAAGCGGCCGTCCGCAACCGCGCGCCCTTCGCGTTCGATCCTCGTACCATAGACTTCGTGCTTCTAACCCATGCGCATATCGACCATAGCGGCCTTCTGCCCAAGCTTTGGCGAGACGGCTTCCGCGGGCCGATCTACACGACGGCAGCAACTGCCGAACTTCTGGAGATCATGCTGCGCGACAGCGCGCATATCCAGGAATCCGATGCTGAGCGCGCAAAACGACACCGAAATCGCGATCGCGCGGCGGCAGAGCCGGTTTACACCATGGCCGATGCCGAAGCTGTGCTGGGTCAACTTCACGCCTTGAAGTATGACGAGCCTTACAGCCCGCATGACTCTGTGCACATCCGATTGCGCGACGCCGGTCACATTCTCGGCTCGGCGATCCTGGAGATATGGATCAAGGAGGGCACTCATGAGCGCAAGCTGGTGTTCTCGGGGGATCTCGGCCAGCCGGGCCGACCCATCCTCCGCGATCCGGTCCCGATCGAGGACGCCGATATCCTGTTTGTCGAATCGACCTATGGCGACCGGTTTCATAAGAACCTTGCGGACACTATCGACGAGTTCGTAGCGGTGGTAAACGAGACGTTGCAGGTCAGGAAAGGGAACGTAGTCGTACCGGCCTTTGCGGTCGGACGGACACAGGAACTCATTTACTACTTCCATCATTTGACCCGCGAGGGACGATTCGGGCATCTCGACATCTTTGTCGACTCGCCGATGGCGACTGCCGTTACCCGCGTTACCCGGAGCAACCTTGAGCTCTTCGACGAAGAGGCCAAGAAGCTTGCCGCATGGCATGCGACGGGCGACGGCATTCCGAATCTCAAATTCGTGGGGAGCGTCGATGAATCGCGCGCCCTCAATACTATTTGCGCCGGCGCCGTAATTATCGCCGCGAGTGGCATGTGCACCGCCGGCCGCATCAAGCACCATCTATTACACAATCTGGGGCACCGTGAGAACGCGGTCCTGATCACAGGGTTTCAGGCCCAGGGCACGCTTGGACGCAGGCTCGTGGACGGCGCCGAACGCGTACGCATTTTCGGTCAGGACGTGCCTGTTCGAGCCAGCATCCATACGCTCGGTGGGTTTTCCGCCCATGCGGACCAAGCGGCGCTGCTGGACTGGCTTGGCGCTTTTAAGCGCCCACCTGCGCGGACCTTCGTTATGCATGGGGAGCCGCGCTCCTCCGCCGCTCTCGCGAACGAAATAACGCGCCGTTTGGGATGGAGCACGCAAACACCGGAGACGGGAGAGACGGTGGACATCGCGCCAGTTGAGGCAGGAGGCCGGCCGCAATGACAACGATAAAGCCCTTCCGAGTCTGGGCGATCTCGCGAAAGGAGTTCATCCACATCCTGCGCGATCCGCGCAGCTTGGGCATGGCGATCGCCATTCCCATGCTCCTGCTGCTCCTGTTCGGCTATGCATTGTCACTCGACGTGGACAACGTGCCGACGGTCGTCTGGGACCAGAACAACTCGCAAGCCAGCCGGGAGTTCATCAGCCATCTGCAAGGCTCGCGCTACTTCTCGGTCAGGGACTATGTGACGAGCTACCCGGAAATCGAGGAGGCGCTCGATTCCGGAGCCGCCCTTGTCGCGGTCGTAATCCCCGAAAGGTTCGCCGGACGGATCGAGTCCGGTCGGAGCGCACCTGTGCAGGCGATCGTCGACGGCAGCGATCCGAACACGGCTACCATCGCCATGGGCTATCTCGACGTGGTAGCTTTCGGTTACTCGCGCCAGGTTGCGCTCAGCGAGATACGGCGGACCACCGGCCAAGTGGTTCATCCGCCGGTCGATCTGCGCGCGCGGGCTTGGTT
>CAYSVF010000292.1:0-4015 GCA_964434415.1 uncultured Parvibaculum sp. | reverse complement strand
CTATAATACGGGCATGCTGAAGGTCTCCGACCTCCACACAATCTATTTCGAGGAATGCGGCAACCCGAAAGGCAAGCCCGTCGTCATCGTGCATGGGGGCCCCGGCGGCGGCTCGAACCCGACCATGCGGCGCACGCATAACCCTGACGCCTATCGGATCGTCCTGTTCGACCAGCGCGGCTGCGGGAAATCGACCCCGCATGCGGAACTGCGCGAGAACACGACATGGGACCTCGTCGCCGATATGGAGCGGCTGCGGGAGCATCTCGGCATCGACAAATGGCAGCTCTGCGGCGGCTCCTGGGGCTCGACACTGTCGCTTGCCTATGCCGAAACCCATCCGACCCGCGTCACCGAGATCATCCTGCGCGGTATCTTCACGCTGCGCGAGCGCGAACTCGACTGGTTCTATCAGCAGGGAACCGATGCGCTTTTCCCCGATGCGTGGGAGGAGTTCATCGCGCCGATCCCCGAAGCGGAGCGCGGCAACCTGATGGCCGCCTATTACAAGCGGCTGACCGGCGACAATGAGGCGGAAAAGATTGCCTGCGCCAAGGCCTGGAGCATCTGGGAGGGGACGACGCTCTCTCTCATGTCCGACCCGGAACGGGTGAAGCGCTTCGCGGACGGGCATTTCGCCCTCGCCTTTGCGCGGATCGAGTGCCATTTCTTCATGAATCAGGGCTTCTTCAAACCGCAGGATCAGCTGATGCGCGATGCGGGCAAGCTCAACGGCATTCCCGGCGTGATCGCACAGGGCCGCTACGACGTGGTGACGCCGATGTTCACCGCCTGGGAACTTTCCAAGGCGTGGGAGACGAGCGAGCTTCACATCGTGCCCGACGCGGGCCATACGGCGACCGAACCCGGCATCGTGGATGTGATGGTGCGGGCGAGCGACCGTTTCGCGAAGGCATAAGCGCCGATGCATATTCTCTATCTCGTGAATGCTGCGGATTGCGGGCCGGGCGTGCTTCTCGACGAAGCGCATGAGGCGGGCGCGGATGCGACGCTCATCCTCACCACCGAGCAGCGCGACATGACGAGCGGCGAGACGCGCGACGTGCCGTCCGAGGCAGACGACTTCGATGCGATGGTGGTGCTGGGCGGGCCGATGGGGGTCTATGAAGAGGCGGACTATCCCTTCATCGACAAGACGCGGGCGCTCATCCACCGTTTCCACAAGGCCGAAAAGCCGGTGATGGGCGTGTGCCTCGGCGCGCAGATCGTGGCCAGCGCATTCGGCGCGCCCGTCTACAAGATGAAGGAAAAGCTCGCGGTGCGGGAGGAATGGGGGTTCCTGCCGCAGTCATGGCTGCCGGAAGCGGCGGGCGACCCGCTGCTTTCCGACGCCGAGCCCGCGCTTCGCCTGATGCAGTGGCATGGCGACACTTTTGATCTTCCCGGCGACATACCCGGAGGCGTCGTGCCGCTCTCGACGCGGGAGGGGTGCCCGAACCAGTCCTTCCGGATCGGCGCGCTGACCTATGCGTTCCAGTTCCATCTGGAGGTGACGCGGGACGTCCTCGACGAGTGGTCGGCGTTCCGCGCCAGAGCGCTCGACCGGCCCAAGGCGGAGATCGACGCGCTCATCGAACCGCAGATCGCGGCGTCGCTCGATGCGCAGGAAGTCTTTGCACGCCGCGTGATGCGGCGCTGGATGGGGCTGAAGGACATGTGATGCCATGAGGCTCAGCGCGATAAAGACGCGGCTTCGCGACGCCCTGCCCCTGCTCTACCGGTTCAACCCGACGGGGCTTCGCTTTGCGCTGCGCGTGGTGATTGCCGCGCTTGCCGCCTATGGGCTTGCGCTGCTGCTGGCGCTGCCCTTCGGCTATTGGGCGGTCATCACCGCCGTCATCGTGATGCAGGGCAATATCGGCGGTTCGCTGAAGGCGGCGCGGGAACGCTTCATCGGGACCGCGCTTGGCGCCGTGCTCGGCTTTCTCGTCACGCTCATTCCCCTGGGGCCGGACTATCAATGGGTGCGGCTGGCGCTTGCCCTCGGCGCATCGGCCTATGTGGTGAGCCTCGATGCGCGGTTTCGCGTGGCGCCCATCACCGCGATCATCACGCTCATCGTGCCGCAGACCGGCGTCTCCGCCTTCGCGGCGGCGATAGACCGGGTGATCGAAATCCTGCTCGGCGGCGCCATCGGCGTGATCGTGGCGCTGACCGTGCTGCCGGAACGCGCAAACCGGACGCTCGTCAAACGCATCGCGACGGTGCTGCGCCAGCTTTCGCAAATGCTCGCCATCGACATGAAAGGGCTGCACGAGCCGCGCGACGATGCGGCGCTGAGCGACCTCATCGAGACGAGCCGGAACCAGATCAAGGCATCGGCGACACTGGCGGAGGAAAGCTCCGGCGAGCAGGCGGCGCGGCTGACACGCGGCCCCTCCGCCGATGCACTGGTGCGCACGACGCGGCGCGTGCGGGTGAACCTCATCATGATCGCGCGGGCGACGCGCGAGCCCTGGCCACCCGAGGCCGATGCGCAGCTCGGCAAGATGTTCGACAGTCTGGGCCAGACCATCGCCGCTCATCTGAACGCGCAGGCCGACGCGCTGGAAGCGGGCCGCAACGTCGAGCGCGAGGATGGCTGGGAAGCGGCTTTCGAGACCTTCGAGCATCACATGGCCGCCTTCCGCGCGAACAAGGCGAACGATGCGCTGCCGACCGAACTCATGTCGCGCATCTTTTCGCTCGCCTTCGCCGTGCGGCAGGTCAAGGCCGATCTCGCCGACCTTGACGACCGCATCGACGAATTCGGCGGGACGCCGCGCGGATAAGCGATGTGGGCGTTGGATGCGCTGCCGACGGAACTTTCCCTCTTTCGTCACCCCGGGCTACGTCCCGGGGTCCAGAGCCGCATATTCCGCGCTTGCGGCCCCTGGATCCCGGCACAAGGCCGGGATGACAGTTTGGGCAAAGTCAGAAGTTGACGCGACCCGTCATGGCACCGTCGACCACCATGTTGATGCCGGTGGTGAAGGAGGACATGGGGCTCGACAGGAAGACCGCCGCGTTGGCGATGTCCTGCGGTGTGGCCATGCGGCCCGTCGGGTTGCGGGACATGGCGTCCTTGAAGGTGTCGGGCATGTGCTGCTCGATCATGTCCCAGACGCCGCCCTTGAAGTAGACGGTGCCGGGCGAAACGGTGTTCACGCGCACATGCTTGCCCGCATTGGCCTTGGCGAGGCCCTTGGCCAGATGGATCTGCGAGGCCTTCATCGCGCCATAGGCATTGCCGCCGCTGGTTTCGGCCGCCGAAATGGAAGAGATGAAGACGGCGGAGGCATCGCCGTTCTTCTCCGCCGCCTTTTCAAGGAAGGGGGCCGCCGCCTCGAACGCGTTTACCGCGCCCATGACGTCGATCTCGAAACATTTGCGCCAGCTTTCCTCATCCATGCCGTTGGCAAGCGCGGAGGCGTTGGCGACGAGGATGTCGAGACCGCCCATTTCATTCGCAGCCTTTTCGATCCAGGCCTTGAGGCCCGCGCCGTCCGCGATGTCGGCGACGCCGCCATATGCGTTGACGCCTTTGGCCTTCAGCGCTGCAACCGCCTCGTCCACCTGATCCTGATTGCGAGCGCAGAGCGCGATGTCGGCACCTTCCGCCGCCAGCGTTTCGGCAATGGCGCGGCCGATGCCGCGCGTGCCGCCGGTGACGATGGCCTTCTTGCCCTTGAGCTGCAGATCCATTTTAGCCTCCCTCGATGATTGTTTTCTTGGCGGCACCTTAGACCGAGAGGGACGGGAAACGAAATGGAGAGGTTGGCTTTGTGTTTTGGAAGGCCCGGGGGCCTCGTCCTTCGAGACGGACCTTTGGCCCTCCTCAGGATGAGGCGCGGGCGCTCGCCATGACGCAGGAAGTCAGTTCCCGCTGCCGTCGATGAAGAATGTGTCGCGGATCGAGCGCCAGGTGTCGGTTGCGCGTATACGCAAACGTGACAGGAAGGTCACGGGCAGCGCAGGCTCAAGATCGACGCCGAGGCGGGTGAACAGTTCGGGA
>CAYSVF010000291.1:0-4025 GCA_964434415.1 uncultured Parvibaculum sp. | reverse complement strand
CCAGATGTCTTCGAACCTGGAAGCGCAGCTCAAGGAACGCGGCTACACAGCCATCAAGCGCACCGACGACAAGGCCGAAGCCGACGGCAAGGCCGAGTTCTCGGCGACGAACCAGGACGGCGAAAACGTGAACCTCGTCGTCAATGCGCGGACCGGCGCGGTGGTCGACGAGCAGCCGGCTTCCTGAAACTGGCTCTATAGCTGGTTCAACAGTGACGGCTAAATAGCCGTTTTACGGGCGATTCCACTCGGAATCGCCCGTTTTTACATCGAAATGTCGAATTCGACCCGCATGCCGTCGTAAGCAGGCTCTACGCCCTCGGGCAGCTCTGCCTTCAGCGTTCGGTAGTCCAGATCCACATGCAGATTGGTCAGGACGCCATGCGCCACGTCCGCGCGTTTGAGCCATTCCAGCGCCAGATCCACATGGGCGTGCGTTGGGTGCGGCGTGTAGCGCAACGCATCGACAATCCAGCTCTCGATCCCGTCCAGAAGCCGGAAGCTCTCATTCGGCACATCCACGCAATCCGCGCAATATGCTAGCGGACCGACCCGAAACCCCAGCGCCCTTATGCTGCCGTGATCCACATCGAACGGCATGATGTCCATTGGGCCGCCCGCGCCTTCGACCCGGATGGCGGCGCCCGGCCCTTCGATCCGATGCTCGTTCAGGATCGGCGGATAGCCCGATCCCGGCGGCTGGATGAAACAATAGCCGAACCGTGTCGTGAGCGATTTCGAGGTCGGTTCGTCCATCCAGACATCCACGCGCCGCCGCCGGTTGATCGCCAGCATGCGCAGATCGTCGATTCCGTGGCACTGGTCGGCATGGTCATGCGTGTAGAGAACGCCATCCACCCAATCGACTTGCGCGTCGAGAAGCTGCTCGCGCATATCGGGCGACGTGTCGATGAGGATGCTTGTCTTGTGATGCGGCTCGGCCGGATCGAATTGTTCGATCAGCAGCGAACAGCGCCGCCGCCGGTTTTTCGGCTCTGTCGGGTCGCAGGCGCCCCAGTGATTGCCGATACGCGGTACGCCGCCCGAAGAGCCGCTGCCTAGAACCGTTGCAACGAGCTTCATGCGCCATATACCGCTTCGCGCGGTACGCGACTGAAAAGCTTGAGAAAATTCTCTGTAGTGGCCTCAGCGAGTTCCGCCGCGCTCACACCCTTGACCTCAGCGAGCTTCGCCGCCGTATGCACAACGAAGGACGGTTCGTTCCGCTTGCCGCGCTTGGGTACAGGCGCCAGATAAGGCGCATCGGTTTCCACCAGCAACCGGTCCAGCGGCAAGGATTCCGCCGTCTCGCGCAATTCCTCGGCCTTCTTGAAGGTCAGAATGCCGGAAAGTGAGATATAAAATCCAATTTTCACTGCTTTTTCAGCGAGTTGCCGGCTGGAGCTGAAGCAGTGCAGGAGGCCGGGGAAGGCGCCCTTCTCCATCTCTTCGGCCAGAATTCGCGCCGTGTCTTCATCCGCGTCACGCGTGTGGACGATGAGCGGCAGTCCGGTTTCCCGAGACGCGGCGATATGCGCACGGAACGCCGTTTCCTGCGCCTCGCGCGGGCTGTGCTCGTAAAAGAAGTCGAGCCCGGTCTCACCGATGCCTACGACCTTGGGATGCTGCGCCAGCTCGATCAGCCGCGCCGCGGAGGTTTCCGGCTCATCTTCGGCCTCATGCGGATGGATCCCCACCGTGCAATAGACATGGGGAAACCGCTCCGCGACCGCCCTCACCCGCTCGAATTCGCTGATCTTGGTCGAGATCGTCACCATCAGACCCACGCCCGCCTCATGGGCGCGGTTCACGACCTCGTCCACTTCCTCGGCGAAATCCGGGAAGTCCAGATGGCAATGGCTGTCGACCAGAACCGGGGCGTTCATCGTCAGGCCTTTCCTTCTTCGGCAAGTTCATCCACGAAGCGCGGGAACACGGGCTCGGGCTTGGGCATGGTCGCGCCGGGCGTCAGCGACCCGTCCTCAACGATAGTGGCAAAATCCCGCGCATCCTGCGGCACAGCCAGGCTGTTGAGAAGCTTTGCCGTGGAAGATGGCATCACCGGCTGCAACAGGGTCGCGCAGCGACGCACCGTCTCCGCGGTCACATAGAGAACGGTCGCCATGCGCTCCGGATCGGTCTTTTTCAGTGCCCAAGGCTCCTGCGAGGCGAAATAGCGGTTGGCCTCGCTCACCACCTCGATCACGCTTCCAACGTAATTGTGGATCTCGAAGCGCTTCATCATCGCCCGTGTCGCCGGCAGCAGTTCGGCAGCGCTGTTGAGTAGCGCTTTGTCTTCGGGGGTGAATTCGCCAGGCGTCGGCACAACGCCACCGCAATTCTTGGCGATCATCGAGAGCGAGCGCTGCGCCAGATTGCCCAGATCGTTGGCAAGCTCCGCATTGATGCGGTTCACCACCGTGTCGTGGCTGTAGCTGCCGTCCTGGCCGTAGCTCACCTCGCGGCAGAAGAAGTAGCGGATCTGATCGACGCCATAGGTATCGGTGATGGTAAAGGGGTCGATCACATTGCCGACCGACTTCGACATCTTCTCCCCGCGATTGTTCAGGAAGCCATGGCCGAACACCTGGCGCGGCAGATCCACACCGGCGGCCATCAGCATGGCCGGCCAGATGACGGCATGGAAGCGCACGATGTCCTTGCCGATGATATGCACGTCGGCGGGCCAGTACTTCTTGAAAAGGTCAGCATCCGTATCGGGATAGCCGACGGCGGTGATGTAGTTTGTGAGCGCATCGACCCAGACATACATCACATGCTCGGGGTCGCCGGGCACCTCAATGCCCCAGTCGAGCTTGGAGCGCGCCCGCGATACCGAGAGATCGTTGAGCCCGCGTTTGACGAAGGCCACGACCTCGTTGCGCCGCGATGCGGGCTGGATGAAATCGGGCTGTTCCTCGTAGAGCTTCAGCAGCTTGTCGGCATAGGCGGAGAGGCGAAAGAAATAGGTCTCCTCCTCCATCCACTCGACAGGCGTGCCGGTGGGGGCAATCTTTTGTCCGTCCGCGCCTTCGCTCAGCTCGTCCTCGCCGTAATAGGCCTCGTCGCGAACCGAGTACCAGCCGGAATAGGTACTGCGGAAAATATCGCCTTTGTCCGCCATCTTCTGCCAGATCGCCTGGCAGGACCGGATATGACGTTCTTCCGTCGTGCGAATGAAATCATCATTGGAGATATCCAGCCGCTCCGTCATGGCGACGAATTTTGGGGCCATCTCGTCGGCGAGTTCCT
The DNA here is from genome assembly GCA_964434415.1 of uncultured Parvibaculum sp. Classification (GTDB taxonomy): domain Bacteria; phylum Pseudomonadota; class Alphaproteobacteria; order Parvibaculales; family Parvibaculaceae; genus Parvibaculum. The sequence goes on along the minus strand of CAYSVF010000291.1, from coordinate 773 downwards.
GAGCCGTCATGTCGCGGGCTTTCGCCGTCTGCACCATCTTCTGCCCGTGATCGTCCACGCCCGTCAGGAAGCGGACGTCATATCCGTCCAGCCGCTTGTAGCGCGCGATGACATCCGTGGTGATGACCTCATAGGCATGGCCGATATGGGGCGCGCCATTGGGATAGGAGATCGCGGTGGTGATGTAGAAGGGCTTGGGAGCCGTCATTCGGATATTACCTGAACACGAATAGAATCAGCGGATTGTCGCATGGCTTTAAGCCTTCGCAAGCTCTGCCGCTGCGTTTTCCAGCATCGAAAAGATGGTAAGGATGACCAGCTTCCGGTCGGTATTGAGCGCCTCGGCGCGGGCGACCGTCTGGCTGATCTTTTCCCATACCTCGACCCAGCGATCAAGGCGGCTGCCCTGCGCCAGCCGAGCCATGGCGGCCCCCTCTCCCACCACGATGTCGGCGCCCGTATCGAGTCCGGATCCGGCGCGGATAAGGCGTTGCAGCCAGTCCGTCAGCAGCTCCACCGTCGCGAAATAGGCGTCTTCCGCACCACGGCGGCCCACCTTGTCGCCCAACTCGTGGACGGCCTCCACATTGAGCCTGGGCAGCCTCATCAGAATGCCTGTGACCTGCTTGTAGAGATCCAGGCCGCCGCCGGCGCTGAGCGAGAGAGCCCGGCCCGCGCTTCCTTCCGCCAGCCGCGCAATCGCCTCGCGGTCTACTGCGGCCCCCACCACATCGTTGGCGGACAGCACCTCAGCGATGGCGTCATGGCTCAGC
>CAYSVF010000290.1:0-4037 GCA_964434415.1 uncultured Parvibaculum sp. | reverse complement strand
GCCTGGCGGAGTCCGGGAAAAGAAGCGTGACGGGACCGTCCGCCCCCTCTAGCGTTTCGCCATGCGCGGCGGCAAGCCGTCCGGCGAGCGTGGTAGCGCCCTTGACCGAGACCTGCTGGCCGAGGACGGCGCGGATGGCGAGTTCATGGCCGTCGAACGCGCCGGGGATGCGCAGACCTGGCGCGGCGGCCAGACGCGGCCCGGTGAGGTCGTCGCCCGCCAGCGCCCGGCCGATGGCGTCGGGGTCGGCATCGAGGTCGAAAAGACGCTTGAGCCGCGCCACGACCATGCGCAAAGGCAAGGTGCCGCGAAGCATCCGAATACGGACGACAAGGGCATGCCGCGAGGGGTCGTCCCGCGTTTCGATGAGGCCTGCCGCCTCGCCGAGGCGGAAGCTGCGCAGATAGCGTGTCTCGCTCACCGCCTCCACGCCCGGTATGGCGCGGACAGCGAGATAGCCAAGCATGCGTGCAAAATCATAGGGTGCGCGATAACCCAGCCGGAGCGTGATGCCGCCCTCTTCATGACGCTCGGGTCCATGGTGTCCGGGCGCATGGTTTGAGGGCTTGTTCGATTTGCGCAAGGCGCCGGGCGCGCTGCCATAGGCCTTGCGGATCGCATCGTTGAAACGCCTCAGGCTGCCATATCCGGCGGCATGGGCGATGTCGGCGATGGGAAGCTGCGTTTCGGTGAGGAGCTGTTTCGCGGTCAGCAGACGCCGGTTCGCCGCGACGGCCTGAGGCGTGGCGCCGAGCTGCGTGACGAAGAGACGCCGCAAATGCCGCCCGCCCAGACCGAGCCTTGCGGCGAATGTCTCGATGTCCTCGCGGTCGAGCGCGCCGGCCTCGATGAGGCGCAGCGCCCGGGTGACGGTGGCCTGCGTGCCCGTCCAGGCGGGTGCGCCGGGGGCGGCTTCCGGGCGGCAGCGCAGGCAGGAGCGGAACCCCGCCGCTTCCGCTGCCGCCGCGCTCGGGACGAAAACGCATTGCTTCCGCCCCGGCGTCGGCGCGGGACAGACCGGACGGCAATAGATGCCGGTGGAGCGCACACAGGTAAAGAAGCGCCCGTCGAAACGGGCATCGCGTGCCGCGACCGCGCGGTAGCAAAGCTCGTCATCGGGCAGGATCGCCGTCTCGCCATTCATGTGCGCCTGTTCTTCCATGCCCCCAATCTAGCGCGAACGGCTTTTCCCGGCTCGCCAAATCCGGACATGGTCGCGTCCGCTGCGAAGCGCGGCTGAAACTCCAGAGGTGACGCCAGCGTCACGATGGACGGTGGCATCTTGCCGAAACGGGAGGCGCTGTTAGGCTCGTTCCAACAGGGAATTGCCCGGTTCACGGGCTGGAGGAACTTCGGGAGGAAAATATGGAAGCTCGGCCGAGCGCGGACAGCGCGACCGAGGCGCAGGGGTTTACGCCCCAGTACCGGACTTACGTTCTCGTCATTCTGACCATGGTCTACACCGTTAATTATGTAGACCGGCAGATCCTTTCCATTCTGCTGCAACCGATCAAGGACGAGCTGCTGCTCACCGATACGCAGCTCGGCTTCATCTCAGGCATCGCCTTTGCGATTTTCTACGCAACGCTGGGCATTCCGATCGCGATGCTGGCCGACCGCTGGAACCGGCGCAACGTCATCACCATCGCGCTGACGCTGTTTTCCGGCTTCACGGCGGCCTGCGCAGGCGTGACGAATTTCATCCAGCTCGCGGCGATGCGTGTCGGTGTGGCGGTGGGCGAGGCGGGATCGAGCCCACCCTCGCACTCGATGATTGCGGACATGTATCCGCCGGAAAAACGCGGCGCGGCGCTGGGCATTTTCTCGCTGGGCGTGAATTTCGGCATTCTGATCGGCTTCCTGATCGGCGGCTGGGTGTCGCAATGGTTCGGCTGGCGCGCGGCCTTTCTGGTGGTCGGCATACCGGGCATTCTGATGGCGCTGCTCGTGCGCTTTACCGTGCGCGAGCCCATTCGCGGGCATTCGGAAGCGATGGTCGATAGCGGCAATGCGCCGGGCGTCATGGAAGTGTTCCGCTTCCTCTGGGGACAGCGGTCCTTCCGCCATATCGCCTTCGGCGCGGCGCTGGCGGCCTTTGTCGGCTATGGTGCGGTGGTCTGGCTGCCGGCTTTCCTGGCGCGCTCCTTCGAGCTCAACCAGGGCGTGATCGGCACCTCGCTCGCGCTCATCATCGGTATCTCCGGCGGGTTCGGCACCTATATGGGCGGCTGGCTGGGCGACCGGTACGGCAAGAAGGACATCCGCTGGAACCTCTGGATCATCGCAATCATCTGGTTCTCGGTCGCACCGTTCAACGTTGCGCTCTACCTCTCGGGCGATCCGGTCTGGGCGCTGGGGCTCTTCATCGTGCCGGCCTTTGCGGGCGCGGCCTATCTGGCGCCGATCCTGTCCATGACGCAGTCGCTGGTGACGCTGCGCATGCGCTCGGTCGCCTCGGCGATCCTCTTGTTCATCCTGAACATTATCGGGCTGGGCCTCGGACCGCAGACGGTCGGCTTCCTGAGCGATGCGCTGCATCCCGAGTTCGGCGAGGAGTCGCTGCGCTATGCGCTTCTCATCACCTCTTTCGTGGGGCTGTGGGGCGCGCTGCACTTCGTGCTCGGCGCCCGCACGCTGAAAGAGGATATCGAACGGGCCCGGGTTTACGGCCAGGTCTGACAATTCGGCATGACGAGGGGCGGGCTGCCGTATGCGGCCCGCCCTTTTTCATTTCCGAATATCCGACCTGAGCGGTGCGGGATTTTGCCGCGTTGTCAGGCCGCCGCGCGAGGTCCTATCTAGGGCCCGGGAATATGGTCGGCAGAAGGAGCTGAGATGACGCAGGAACGCGTGACGGCGCAGCGGGAGCAACGGCTCCCCATGACGGCGACCAGCGAAGTCGAGATCGAAACGCTGGTCCGCACCTTTTACGGGCGCATCCGCGAGGACGAGATGCTGGGCCCGGTCTTCGCGCGCGTGATCGGCGAGGAATGGGAGCCGCATCTCCTGAAGATGATGGATTTCTGGTCCTCGGTCATGCTCACCACGGGCCGCTATCATGGCCGCCCCATGCCTGCCCATATGCGGCTGAAGGATGTGACGCCCGCGCATTTCGACCGCTGGCTGACGCTGTTCGGGCAGACGGTTGATGAGGTCTGCACAGCCGAGGCCGCGCCTGCCTTCAAGGAACGCGCGCATCGTATCGCGGGCAGCCTGCAACTCGGCATGTTCTTCAATCCCGCGACGGCGGAAGGCCGGGCCCGCGCGGCGGACTGACCTCTCCCCGGCCCGCCCCTTTTCGTGGGATCATCGCAGGGAAAGGAGGGCGCAATGACCGACTTGCCCGAAACCATGCGCGCCATGGTGATGGATGCGCCGAATGCGCCGCTGCGCCTGACTGATCTGCCCGTGCCGCAGCCCGGCCCCGGCGAGGTGCTGGTGCAGGTCGCGGCCTGCGGCGTCTGCCGGACCGACCTGCATGTGGTGGATGGCGAGCTGACCGAACCGAAAAGCCCGCTCATTCCCGGCCATGAAATCGTCGGCCATGTCGCCGCGACGGGCGAAGACGTGACGGGGTTCGAAGACGGACAACTCGTCGGCATTCCCTGGCTTGGCTGGACCTGCGGCGAGTGCCGCTATTGCAGCAAGGGACAGGAAAACCTTTGCGAGAGCGCACTCTTCACCGGCTATACGCGCGACGGGGGCTATGCCGAATATACGGTGGCGGACGCGCGCTATTGCTTCCCGATGACGGGCGCGCCCGACCCGGCGGAGGCAGCGCCCCTTCTTTGCGCCGGACTTATCGGCTATCGCTCGCTGCGCATGGCGCGCCCTACGATTGAGGGCAAGGGCGACATTCTCGGTATTTACGGTTTCGGCGCCGCCGCACACATCGTGGCGCAGGTGGCGAAGGCGGAAGGCTGGCGTCTCTTCGCTTTCGTGAAGCCGGGTGACGAGGCGGCCATCGCCTTTGCAAAATCGCTGGGCGCGGAATGGGCAGGCGGATCGGACAAGACGCCGCCGGAGCTTCTCGACGC
>CAYSVF010000289.1:0-4047 GCA_964434415.1 uncultured Parvibaculum sp. | reverse complement strand
GACATCTCCGTTGCAGGCGACCTGTTGCTCGGGGCCGATGCGGATATGGATGGCGAAGGTACACTGCAGATCGCGACAGGCCGAACCGTTTCTGTGACAGGCAGCGGAAGGCCTGGGCTTTCGCTTCTGGCACCGCGCATCAAGCTGAATGGGAATGTCTCCGCGACGACAGGCCGCGTTCATATCCAGGGGCCGGGTCATGAAACGGTCGATCTCGGCTCGACGACCGATGACGCCGTCTCGACCATCGAACTCAGCCAGGTCGAAATCGCGCGGATCGCCGCGAACCAACTCTTCATCGGGGACAGGTCGGTCTCTCAGGCAGACATCGATGTGACAGGGGCGATCGATCTGTCGGGCGTCGGGGCGGCCAGCCTTCTGACCGACAACAACTTCACGATCAGGAGCGACGCTAGCCTGACGGCCAATGGCGAACTCGTGATTGCCGCGAACAGCTTCACGAACGAGGCGGGGGCGTCGGCGCTGAATGCGGGAACCGGGCGTTACCTTGTCTACTCGGTTTCACCTCTCACCGACAATGTGGACGGTCTGTCCGGCGCGCGTCGCTATGCGCGAAGCTATTCGGCAAATCCGCCCGCAACGATTTCCGAGTCGGGTGATTTCTTTTTCTACACTTATGCCCCGGTTCTGACCCTGTCCGCGGACAACGCGTCAAGAACCTATGGCGATGCCAATCCGGCCTTTACCTACACGGTGGATACGAGCGGTCTCGTTGCGGGCGACAGCCTGCCGAACGCCCTGTCTGGGACCGTGGGGCTGTCGACAACCGCCACGGCGCAATCCGATGTCGGCGATTATGCAATCAATGTCGATATGTCCGGGGCGAGTTCGACGCTTGGTTACTCGTTTCAGGTGCTTCCGGCTAACGGAACCCTGACGGTCACGCAGCGCGTGCTGGAAGTAATGGCGGACGATGCGTCCAAGACCTATGGCGATTCCAACCCGGCCTTCTCGGCCTCCATCACCAGCGGCGGTCTGGCCGCGCATCATGCGACGCTGGGCGATGCGCTGGCCGATCTCGGTTTCACGACCGCGGCAGGGACAGCCAGCGATGCCGGGACCTATGCGATCGCGGTCGATGGCACGAATGCGAATTACGATCTCACTTTCCTGGATGGCACGCTCACCATCGATCCTAAATCGCTGACGGTGACGGCGGATGATGCCTCCAAGATTTATGGCGATTCCAACCCCGCTTTCTCGGCCTCCATCACCGGTGGCGGTCTGGCCGCGCATCATGCGACGCTGGGCGATGCGCTGGCCGATCTCGGTTTCACGACCGCGGCAGGGACAGCCAGCGATGCCGGGACCTATGCGATCGCGGTCGATGGCACGAATGCGAATTACGATCTCACTTTCCTGGATGGCACGCTCACCATCGATCCTAAATCGCTGACGGTGACGGCGGATGATGCCTCCAAGATTTATGGCGATTCCAACCCCGCTTTCTCGGCCTCCATCACCGGTGGCGGTCTGGCCGCGCATCACGCGACGCTGGGCGATGCGCTGGCCGATCTCGGCTTTGCGACGGCGGCGGGGGCCACGAGTGACGCCGGGACTTACGCCATCCAAGTTGAGGGGACGAATGCGAATTACGATCTCACCTTCCTGGACGGCACGCTCACCGTCGATCCGAAAACGCTGACGGTGACGGCGGATGACGCTTCACGCCTGGAGGGCGAGGCGGACCCTGTCTTCACGGCGAGCTTCGACGGATTTTTGGTCGGTGATGGCGTCTCTTCGCTGTCGGGATCGCTTCTGTTCGCCAGTTCGGCCGATGCCGGTTCCCCTCCCGGCGACTACACGATCAGGCCTTCGGGGCTCACCTCCACGAATTACGCCATCACATATGTCGACGGCGTGCTGGTGGTGCTGGTCCGTCCGGTCAACCCCTCCAACGCTGCATTTACGGAAACCTTCGACGTCCTGACGAGGCCTGTCGTGGTCCAGGGTCCCGAAGAGAGCGGTTCGTTTTTTTCCGGCAGGTTCGGGCGTAGCGGTTTCGCAGGTGCCGGAGGTAGCGGGGCACCGCAGGCCCATATGAGATTCAACGGCATGGCTTTCAGTTACACGAACGGCGTCGTCCCGCTCAGCCTCATGAATCGGACCGGAAACGGATTCTTCGCATATGCCTCCGGGCTTGGCGAACAGGACGGAGAGTAAGATTAAGATGAAAAAGTCGGTTTTGGCGTCCTGTGTCCTGGTGGCGGGACTGGCCGGGTCCGAGGCCCGTGCCGCGAACGAGTACGAACGGATTGCGCCGGATGTTCCACCCGTTTTCGAAGAAGAACCGGCGCTGCCTTCGGGGGAGCTGAAAACGTCGGACGATGAAACGGTGCTGGTCGCGAAGTTGAACGGACTGGTCCTTCTCGGCTCGCTTGACGGCGTTGCGGCGGCAGGCGTGTCCGGCGACGGAATTGACGTGTCACATCTCCCGCCCGGCCATCCTCCTTTGGGCAGGTCGCTCGACCCATTTCTTGGTCGGCCCGTGACTCTGGCGGAACTCGATCGCATATCGGCCGCCATCGTCAAGGTTTACCGGGCAGCGGGCCGTCCCCTTGTCGATGTGCTGATCCCCGAACAGGACATCACGTCGGGAACCGTGCAGGTCGCGGTGCTAGAGTTCCGCCTTGGCGAGGTGCGTAGCGAAGGCAACCGCCACGTGCCGGATGAGCGCCTTGTCGCGGAGATCCGTACCGTGCCCGGGCAGCCCATCGATGCCGGTGCGCTGGTTGACGATATCAGATGGCTCAACCGGAACCCGTTCCGCAAGGTACGCTTGGTGCTGGAAAGGGGCGATGCGTTCGGCGAAACGGATATCGTGCTCGATACGCAGGACAAGCGGCCATGGCGCGTCTATGCGGGCGCGGATAATACCGGTTCGCGCTCGACGGGATGGGAAAGGTTCTTCGCCGGCTTCAATCTGGACGACCTGTTCGGCCTTGGCCACGTCCTTTCCTATCAGGCGACGACGGATTCCTATCTGTTCACCGAGGGCGCGTTTCCGCATGGCGTGACCTCCGACGACCCGCGCTATTTCGCGCATTCCTTCAGCTATACGGCGCCCCTGCCGTGGCGCCATGAGCTGTCGCTTTTCGGCTACTATTCGGAAGTGCACCCGAATTTCGGAACGCCGCTTACCTCCGACGGCTCGTCCTGGCAGGTAAGCGGCCGCTACATCATTCCGCTGCCCGTATCATGGGATATGACGCATGAGATTGCGTTCGGAGGCGACTTCAAGCGGACCGACAACGATCTCGCCTTTGGCGGGACGTCGGTCTCCTCCTCCTCGACCGACATCGTGCAGGCAGTCTTCGAATGGTCCGGCAGCCGCTCCGATAGATGGGGTGTGACGACGGGCGAGGTCGAACTCTATGTCAGTCCCGGTGGGCTTTCCGCTTTCAATGACGACCGCGATTACCAGCCCTCTGCGACGAGCACGGGGCGTACCGGCGGCAAAGCAGAGTACGCCTACACCAGGCTCGACCTCGTTCGCGACCAGCGTCTTTTTGCCGGCTTCTGGATGAAGGGACGGTTTGCCGGCCAGCTCTCCACCGCCAACCTTCTCCCCAGCGAGCAAATCGCGCTCGGGGGAACCCGTTCGATTCGCGCCTTCCGCGAAAGCGAAGCGCTGGGCGATCATGGGTACAGGACGTCGCTGGAACTGCATGCGCCGCTGATGGCACCGCTCGCCGACGCAGGGATACAGGACGAACTGGACGTCTTTGCCTTTTTCGACCGGGGCGAAGCGGTTCTGCAGCATGCCGCAGCCGGCGAAGAGAAGCGACAAACCCTGGCGAGCGTTGGTGTCGGCTTGAAATATCGCTGGAGCGAGCATGCGACCTTGCAGGCTAGCTATGGCCAGCAATTGGTTGGCGAAGGCATCGACGCGGAAGACGATCAGCTCTTCGGCTTTAGGGTGACGGTTTCCTACTAAGCATGTACGAAGCTCGTCGTGTCAGAAAGCGGTCGGTCCCTGTCGAGCGGAAACAGGAGGTGCGCCGCTGCCAGCGACGTCAGCCGTGA
>CAYSVF010000288.1:0-4054 GCA_964434415.1 uncultured Parvibaculum sp. | reverse complement strand
CATCCCGGGCGTCGCTCGTCATACGGTGACCTCTCTGTGGACGCCGAACACGCGCTATATCGCGGTGACGGAGCAGGGCCTGGAAGCCGGCGACGTCATTCCGGCGAACTTCAAGCCGGACGAGGCCAGCATCCAGCGCGTGATGAAGAACGTGCTGCGGGCGAACCTGCCGGGCCGACTGGTCTCCTCCGACTTCAAGTCGGCGATGATCCGGGCCGAGCTTCTCGATGTGAACCCCGAGACGCAGAAGCCGCTCAACTATTTCGACGTGGCGGCCAAGCTCGAAAAGAACATTCGCGACAAATATGTCGATGCCGATACCGATGTGAAAATCGTCGGCTTCGCGAAGCTCACCGGCGATATCGCGGACGGCGCGAAATCGGTGGTGTACTTCTTCATCGTCGCCTTCCTGCTCACCTGTTTCATGCTCTGGCTCTATTGCCGCTCGCTGCCGCTGACGGTGGTGACGGTGGGCGCCTCGCTGTGTTCGGTGATCTGGCAGTTCGGCTTGCTGCATATTCTCGGTTACGGTCTCGACCCGCTCGCGGTGCTGGTGCCGTTCCTGGTCTTCGCCATCGGCGTCAGCCATGGCGTGCAGCAGGTGAACATGGTGGGCGCGGAAATGGCCGCAGGTCTCGACAAGGAACAGGCCGCGCGCGCGACCTTCTCCTTCCTGCTGCGTCCGGGTTCCGTGGCCCTGCTGACGACGCTGGCCGGTTTCGCGACGCTCTACATCATTCCGATCGGCATGATCAAAGAGCTGTCCGTGACGGCCTCCATCGGTATCGGCTTCAAGATCATCTCCAACCTGATCATGCTGCCGCTGCTCGTGTCCTACATCGCCCCCGGTCCGGAATATGGCGCGAAGGTCCGCAAGGCGATGGCAACGCGCGCCCATCTCTGGCCGTATCTTGCCAGTCTTGCCCGGCCGCGCGTGGCGATGGTCTTTGTGACCGTCTGCATCGTGATCGGCATGGTGGGTCTGTATGAGTCCCGCGACAAGCAGATCGGCGACGTGCATGCCGGTGCCGGCGAGCTTTGGCCGGACAGCCGCTATAACCGCGACAGCCGCTACATCGCCGAGCATTTCTCTCTCGGTCTCAACGTGCTCGGTGTGATTGCCGAAACGAAGAACCAGGTGATCTGTATCGACTACTCCAAGATGCACTATCTGGAGCGGTTCTCCTGGTACATGCGCAATGTGCCGGGCGTGCAGACGGTGATCTCGCTGCCCATCGTGGGCAAGCAGATCAACGCGCTCTGGCAGGAAGGCAACCTGAAATGGCAGGCGCTGCCGCGGAACTCCGCCGCGCTTGCCCAGGCGACGTCCAGCGTGGGCAGTTCCACGGGTCTGGTGAATGCCGACTGTACGACGGCGGCCATCCAGATCTTCCTGACCGATACGAAGGCGAAGACCGTGAACACGGTCGTCGGCGCGGTCGAGAAGTGGAAGGCCGATCCCGAGAACAAGCGCGACGATCTGGATCTGCTCATCGGTACGGGTAACGTGCCGATCGTGGCGGCGACCAACCATGAAGTGGCGACCTCGGAACTTCCGATGCTGCTCTATGTGTATCTCGTCGTGATGTCGCTCGTGATCCTCACCTATCGGGAATGGCGCGGCTCGCTGGTTTGCGTGCTGCCGCTGATCCTCTCGACCATCATTGGCGACTGGTTCCTGACGGCCTTCGGTATCGGCCTCAAGATCTCCACGCTGCCGGTGCTGGCCATCGCGGTGGGTATCGGCGTGGACTACGGTATTTACGAATACAACCGTATCCAGCGCTATCTGCGCATGGGGCTGACGCCTTACGAAGCCTATCTGCAGGCGCTGAACGATGTTGGTTCGGCCACCATGTTCACCGGCGGTACGCTGGCGATCGGTGTGTCCACCTGGATCTTCTCCGCGCTCAAGTTCCAGGCGGATATGGGCCTGCTGCTCACCTTCATGTTCATCGTGAACATGATCGGCGCGGTGACCCTGCTGCCCGCCCTGGTCGCGGTGGTGGAGTATTTCTTCCCGCTGAAGCGTGAGCCGCTTTCGCCGGAAGAGGCCAGTGCCATCAAGCGCGGTCACTGACCCCGCGCGCTTTACATAAACGCTGAATGAGGGCGGCCCCGGAAACGGGTGCCGCCCTTTTCTTTTGCCCGTTCCGGTGTGGCCGACTCCCCGGTTTGACTAATTAGTCATTTTATGACTATATAGTCATATCAAGTTTCGGGAGGAGCCTTGTGGCTGGAGAACGCCTTGTAAAATCCGCGACGGAGGGGCCGGTGGTTTCGCGCCGGCGTGAGCGCATGCGGCAGATTCTGGTCGAGGCGGCGATGCGTCTCTTCGCCCGGCAGGGTGTGGACGCCACCACCATCGACGAGATCGTCGAGACGGCGGGCGTCGCCAAGGGCACCTTCTACAATTACTTCACCGACCGGCTGGAGATCGCCCGCGAGGTGGCCCGCACCATCCGCGCCGAAATCAACGCGGCGGTCGAGGAACTCAATCAGGGGATCGAGGATCCGGCGGAGCGGATATCGCGCGGCGTCAGGCTCTATTGGGCCATGACCGTGCTCGATCCTGTGAAGGCGCAGATGCTGGCCCGTATCTATGACGGCGGCATCGATATGCATCGCGGGCTGAACCAGCATCTCCTTGGGGATATCGACGACGGCCTTGCCAAGGGCCGTATCGCGGCGCCCGACCGGGAGACCGTTCTTCATTTCGTGCTCGGCGTGGCGACCGCCGGGCTGGCGGCGCTCATCCATGGCGGCGCGCCGGAGGAGGTCGCACGGGGCGAGGGTTATGCCCGCAACATGGCGGTCATGCTGCTTCAGGGGTTCGGCCTGTCGCCGGCCGAGATCGACGATGTTTTGGAGCGCCCTTTCGACGTTTCCCGTCTTTCCGTTTTTCGCAAGACGTCGTGAGCAGGCCGGATAAGGAGGAGACCATGAGCAGCATCATCAAGGCGACGGACATTGCATATGTCCGCTTTTCCGCGCCCGATCTCGATCGGATGGAGGCGTTCCTGAAGGATTTCGGCCTGCATGTGGCCGGCCGCACCGACGATACGCTCCATATGCGGGCGAGCGGCCCGGCGCCTTTTTCTCATGTCACGCATAAGGGCGAGGCCGGTTTCGTCGGGCTCGGCTTCTATGCGACGAGCGAAAGCGACCTCAAGAAACTCGCCGAGGCCGAAGGGCTCGCCGTGGAGGCATCCGATGCGCCGGGCGGCGGCAGTCTTGTGCGGCTGACCGATCCGGACGGCTTTCCCATCGATGTCGTGGCCGGGCAGACGCCGGCCGATCCGCTACCCCTGCCCGAGCCGCTCGCGTTCAATGCCGACGATCGCTATCCGCGGCGCGGCGCGACGAAGCGCATCGCCGCGGGGCCGTCGCATGTCATGCGTCTCGGCCATGCCGTGCTCGACGTCACCGATTTCCGCGCGAGCGAGGCCTGGTACAAGGCCCGGCTCGGCTTCGTCACCTCGGACGAGATCGAGCTTGCGCCCGATGCGCCGCTCGGCGCCTTCATGCGCTGCGATGGCGGGGAACGCTATGTCGATCACCACACGCTCTTTCTCGTCGGGACGGGCAAGCCGGGCTTCAATCATGCCGCCTGGCAGGTCGCGAATTTCGACGACCTGATGGCCGGCCACAGCCATCTGGAACAGGCGGGCGCGGCCCATGTCTGGGGTGTCGGGCGTCACATCCTGGGAAGCCAGATCTTCGACTATTGGCGGGACCCGTGGGGCCACAAGGTCGAGCACTGGACCGACGGCGATCTCTTCAACAATGAAACGCCGCCCGGCAAGGCCGGGATCGATGCGCTGATGGGCGCGCAATGGGGGCCGGACGCGCCGCCCGCCATGGCCGAATAAGAGGAAACAGGGAAAAGACATGAAACTTGCGACTTTCACCCATCAGGGCAAAACGCGCATCGGCGTGGTCAAGGGCGACGCGATCGTCGATCTTTCCGCCGCCGCGCCGTCCCTGCCGACGGAGATGATCGGTTTTCTGGAAGCCGGCGACGCCGCCATGGATGCCGCCCGCAAGGTGGCCG
>CAYSVF010000287.1:0-4065 GCA_964434415.1 uncultured Parvibaculum sp. | reverse complement strand
CTCTAAATCAGAACGCGTCGGCGTCCAGCGCCATCAGCCCGTCGGCGCCCTGTTTGGCGCGTTCCAGATAGCTCGCCGTCATCGGCACTTCGCGCTCCATCCAGTAGCGCGCGAGCGTGAGCTTGCGCTTGTAGAACGCCGGATTGCCGGTGCCCGCCTCGAGCTTTTCGAGCGCGACCTTCGCCATCTGCGCCCACATCCAGGCGAGCGTCACCGTGCCGAAGATGTTGAGGATGTCGTAGCTCGCAGCACCCGCATGGTTGTAGTTCTTCGGCGCGTTTTCCATCAGCCAGCCGGCCGCTTCGCCCAGGCGCGCATAGCCCGTCTTCAGCGGCTCGATGAAGGGCTTCATCTTCTCGTCGCCCTCATTCGCCTTGATGAAGCCTTCCACCTTGCCGAAATAGGTCATGGTGGCGCGGCCGCCCTTGGCGCTCATCTTGCGCGCCACGAGGTCGAGCGCCTGAATGCCGTTGGCGCCTTCATAGACCTGGTTGATGCGCGCATCGCGCACGAACTGTTCCATGCCGTGGTCGCGCACATAGCCGTGCCCGCCATAGACCTGCATGCTGTCATTCGCGGCCTGGAAGCCCTTGTCGGTGAAATAGGCCTTGATGATCGGCGTCATCAGCTGCGCCATGTCGGCGGCCTCTTCGCGCTCCTTCTCGTCCTTGGCGAAGACCTGCGCCGTGAAGAGCATGGAGACATACATGGCGAGCGCGCGGGCGCCCTCTACGAATGAGCGCGAGCCCATCAGCAGGCGGCGCACATCCGGATAGACCATGATGGGGTCGGCGGGGCCGTCCGGGTTTTCCGCGCCCGTCAGCGCGCGGCCCGCCAGGCGCTCGTTCGCATAGGTCACGCCGTTCTGATAGGCGACTTCGCCGATGGCGATGCCCTGAATGCCCACGCCCATGCGCGCGCCGTTCATCATGCCGAACATGCCGGCCATGCCCGCGGATTTCGACTTCTTCTTCTCGCCGCCTTCGGCTGCCTTGCCTTCGTCTTTCTGCTCTTTTTTCTTTTGGGGCGCGCCGAGGCGATAGGCCACCGCGTCGTCGAAGTTCAGCACGCAGGTCGCGTTGCCCTTGATGCCCATCTTTTTTTCGATGGAGCCGACGGTCACGCCGTTGCGGTCTTTCAGTTCGCCGGTTTCCTGGTCGACCATCACCTTGGGCACCATGAAGAAGTTCACGGTGGAAAGGTCGTCGGCCAGCTTGCCGTTCTCATCCGGGATCTTCGCGATCACCATATGGATGATGTTCTCGGTCATGTCGTGGTCGCCGCCGGAGATGAAGATCTTCGTGCCCGACAGGCGATAGGTGCCGTCTTCCTGTTCCACGGCCTTGGTCTTCATCAGCTTCAGGTCGGTGCCGCAATGCGGCTCGGTGAGGCACATGGTGCCCGCCCAGTCGCCCGCGATCATGCGCTTGGCGACATGTTCCTTCATCCAGGGTTCGCCCGTCGCCCACAGCGCGGAATAGGCCGCGCTCGTCAGGCCCGGATACATCGCAAAGGCCTGGTTGGCGGACATGCCCATTTCGGTAAAGGCGAAGGTCACGATGGAGGGCAGCCCCGCGCCGCCCGCATCCTCCGGCGCGCCCAGCCGGTTCCAGCCGCCATCGGCATAGGCCTTGAACGCTTCCTTGAAGCCGGGGGGCGTGCGCACGACGCCGTTTTCCAGCACGCAGCCATGCTCGTCGCCGACCTGGTTCAGGGGCTGCAGCACGTCCTCGCAGAACTTCGCGCCGCCTTCCAGGATGGCGCCCGTCATGTCGGGCGTCAGCTCGGCAAAGCCCGGCAGGTCGTCGCGCTTGTCGATTTCGAGCAGCTCATGGAACAGGAACAGGAAATCCTCGACCGGTGCCTTGTAGCCGGGCATGCGTCACCTCTGTTTTCAAATTTGTAAGTAGATCGGGCGGGCCGGAATATGCCGCAGGGGAAGGCGTTTGTCGAGGGGGGAGCGGGCAGGGGCTCGCTTGTGGCTGGCTTTGCGCTGGCGGTAGCATAAAGTCGCCTTGAGGATGGGGGGAAATAGAGATGAAAAAGAAAGACAGCGTTGTCGCCGAAATGGAGTGGGGCAACAGGTCGTTTTTTGCCGGATCGGTTTTGTTCGTCGCTTGTCTCTTATGGTTCTACCTGTTTGACCTTGGTTTCCCGGCCCGGCTGGATCACGAGTTGGCAGAGTCCCTGATGTCGGCGATGAGGAGTGCAGGGGGCAGTGTTTACGAGCCCGGGACACATGATTATATCGCCCCCGTCTACGCGCATATGCTCTATGAAGTCAGGATTTTGATGCTATGCGCCTTTGTGTTGCTGGCTTCTATTGTCTACCACTTTATTCATTCGGAAGACGTTGTTGATTTTGATGGAGCCGAACGAACAGTTTCTACTTATGAAGATAAAATGAGGAGGCCGTCAATATTTGCATTTCCCTTTATTTATATGTTTCTCGGCGCCTATTTTTATTTTTCGTGGAGGTTGATGTGTTTTTTCAATCCATCGTGCGATGCCAAGGATCGTTCTTTTGAATCCCCTGTTTTCTACTTCGCCTCCTTTATCTTGATCGCGAGCGGTCCTTATTTCGTGCGCGTGGTTCTGCGAATGATGCTGGGTCGCCGGTTAGTGGCGTAGCTTGATGTTCGCCGCGAGTAATGCGCCGGATGCGATCCGTTCCTTCAGCGCGGGCGTGAAGAGGACGTGAAATCTGGGCGGCGTCGTTTCAGGGAAGACATAAAGATGTCTTGTCATGGCCGCGCGGATGAGAGCGAGGACCAATGCCTGTTCAGCACGGTTCTCGAACCGATAGCGACACGCGAGAGCGATTCTCTTGCGTTGAGCGGAGTCCCACTGTTCTATCGGGCAGCCGATATCGGCGACGACCCAACAGTTCCATACCTTACGAACGCTTGCGAGGTCCTCTGGGTATCCTTCAGTCGGGTCCGCGCTGTCCACCGCGCTTTTTTGCTCGGCGAAGTCACCAATCGTGTTGAAGCCAATCCGTCTGCTGTGCAGCTCAAGTATGAATTCTCAAGGGCGTTCGGGGCGGCGGCCATGATCTTCCACCCATATGCCCGGGTCGTCGCAGACAATGCGGCATTCATCGCGTAGGTGGCGAAAATTCAGCGCCTCGGCCTGCTCCCGGTATTCGGCTTCCATGCGATCGGTGATGGTGTCTTTCATTCCTCTACCTTGAGCGTTCCCAAATAGAGAGCAACCTGAATTTGTCATTGCCGGGCCTGACCCGGCAATCCAGTGCGCGATTTTCTCTGGCCGTCTTGGGGGGCATTCTATTTTGGTCGCGCAGTGCCATTACGCAGATGCGCCCGAAAGCCTTTGTTGGTTCTATGTGAGCTACGGATCCCATCTCGTCATGCAATATGGGCTGCCCAAGGGAACGTCAGTGTATTGGCCGGAGCAGGTGGCGATCATGAAATGCGTCTTCGACGCGAAGGCAACGCTCACCGGCGGGTAAGTTTGGCCGTCATTCTTCCTTCGTCGCAAGCAATGCGCCGGATGCGATCCGTTCTTTCAGCGCAGGCGTGAAGAGGACGCGAGACCTCGGTGGTGTCATCTTCGGGAACATGTGGAGATGGCGCACCATAGCGGCGCGGATGAGTGCAATCACCAGCGCTTGCTCTGCCCGGTTCTCGAACCGGTATCGGTATGCTAGGTCCACACTCCTGTGCTGGTCGTGGTCCCAGCGACTGGCGTGGCAGCCGATATCATCGAGCACCCAACTCCAGCCGCCTGCAACGTGGGGAAAGCCGCTTTCATATCCCTCCATCGGGCCCGCCGCGTCCACGACTTGCTTGTATTCGTCCATCTCGATGGGCAAATGGAAGCCGATCCGGCTGCCGTGCCGCTCCAGCACGAATTGATGGGGGGCTTCGGGATGCATCGCGCCATGATCTTCCACCCATATGCCCGGGTCGTCGCAGACGATGCGGCGTTCATCGCGTAGGTGGCGAAAATTCAACGCCTCGGCTTGCGCTTGGTATTCGGCTTCCATCCGATCGGTGATGGTGTCTTTCATTCCTCTACCTTGAGCGTTCCCAAATAGAGAGC
>CAYSVF010000286.1:0-4101 GCA_964434415.1 uncultured Parvibaculum sp. | reverse complement strand
GACTTTCTGTGTGCGAATAGCGCTATCGGTCATGAAGGCCTCTTTCCGTTCGGGACAGCCACTCTAGCGGCCAGCGCCCCGGAAAGTCAGGGGCTATTCCGACGGGTTGTCCTTCACGATTTCGGCGAGGCGGCGGCGTTCGGCGGCGCTGAGCGCCGGATTGCCGATCTCCGCCTCGTCGCGGCGGGATGAACGCCGCAGGAAGAGAACGACGCCGACGGCACCGCCCAGCAGGATCGCGCCCGGCCCGAGCCAGAGCAGCCATGTCGCGGGCTGGAAAGGCGGCTTCATCAGCACGAACTCGCCATAGCGCGCGACGAGATATTGCTTCACTTCCGCATTGGTATCTCCCGCGAGGATGCGCTTGCGCACCAGCATGCGCAGATCCTTGGCAAGCTCCGCATCGGAATCGTCGATGGATTCGTTCTGGCAGACCATGCAGCGCAGTTCTTTGGAGACTTCGCGCGCCCGCGCTTCGAGCTTTGGATCGGAAAGCTGCTCGTCCGGCGAGACGGCGGCGAACCCCGCGACCGGCGTCAGCGCGAACAGCAATGCGAGAAGGAGCGCCCGGATTTTCATGGCTCACTCCGCGGGCGCGGTAGCATTGCGCCCTTTTGCTCTGGCCCGCTGCGGCGCGCCGACGCGCAGCCGCCGATCGGTCAGCGACACAAGGCCGCCCAGCGCCATCACCATGCCGCCCAGCCAGATGAACGGCGCAAGCGGGTTCACATAGGCGCGCAAGGCCCATTCGCCCGTGCGGTTCCCCTCGCCCAGCACGACATAGAGATCGGAAAGACCCGTCGTGTAGATCGCGGGCTCGGTCTTTTCCTGCCGCTCGGTCGGATAGCGGCGGCGTTCGGGCAGCAGGAAGGTCACGAACTTACCGTCCCTTTCCACGCGCACCACGCCGGTCGTCGCATCGTAGTTGGGGCCGCCGCGCGTGCCGACCTTTTCTAGCGTCAGCTCATAGCCCGAAATCGAGGTCGTTCCGCCCTCGGGCAAGGCCACGATGCGTTCCGACTTCCAGGCCGTGACGCCGACAATGCCCGCCACCGCGATGCCGAGACCGCCATGCGCAAGCATCGTGCCCCATGCGGCGCGCGGCAGGCCGCGGGCGCGGCGCCAGCTTTCGGCGGCGGGTGCGGTGAAGAGCTTCACGCGCCAGGCGATTTCCGACAGCGCGCCGACAAAGAGCCAGACGGCGGCGGCCATGCCGATGGGCGCAAGCCAGGGCCCGTCGCTCACCACGCCGTAAAGCGTGAGGCAGACGATGAAAGCCGCCCCCGCCGCGAAAATCAGGCGCTGCCCGGCTGCGACGAAGTCGCCGCGCTTCCAGCTCATCATCGGGCCGAACGGAACCATGACGAGAAGCGGCGCCCAGAGAGGCACGAAGGTCGTGTTGAAGAAGGGCGGTCCCACGGTGATCTTCGGACCGCCAACCGCATCGAGCAGCAAGGGATAGAGCGTGCCGATGAACACCGCTGCCGCCGACGCCGTCAGCAGAAGATTGTTGAGCAGCAATGCGCCCTCGCGGCTGATCGGCGCGAAGAGCCCGCCCGTTTTCAGCATCGGCGCGCGCCAGGCGTAAAGCGTCAGCGAACCGCCCACGAAGACGCCGAGGATCGCCAGCACGAACACGCCGCGCGCCGGGCTCACCGCAAAGGCGTGAACCGATGTCAGCACGCCGGAACGCACGAGGAAGGTCCCGACCAGCGAGAGGGAGAAGGCAAGGATGGCAAGAAGGATGGTCCAGCTTTTGAGCGCACCGCGCTTTTCCGCGACGATGGCCGAATGCAGCAGCGCCGTGCCCGCCAGCCATGGCATGAGCGAGGCGTTTTCCACCGGGTCCCAGAACCAGAACCCGCCCCAGCCCAGCGTGTAATAGGCCCACCAGGATCCCATCGCGATGCCGATGGTCAGCGCCAGCCAGGCCGCCAGCGCCCATGGCCGGACCCAACGCGCCCAGGCCGCATCGACGCGGCCTTCCATCAGCGCGGCAATGGCAAAGCTGAAGGTCATGGAAAACCCGACATAGCCCGCATAGAGCCAGGGCGGATGAAAGGCGAGCGCGCGGTCCTGCAGAATGGGATTGAGCCCCGCCCCCTCGAAAGGCGCCGGGTCGAGCCGCAGGAACGGATCGGAAGTGGCCAGAATGAACAGCAGGAAAGCGACGCCGACCGAGCCCTGCACGGCAAGCACGTTCGCCCGCAGGCGGTCCGGCAGATTGCGCCCGAAAAGCGCGACCAGTGCGCCGTAAAGCGCAAGGATCAGCACCCAGAGAACCATGGACCCTTCATGATTTCCCCAGACGCCGGAAATCTTGAAGATGAGCGGCTTGTCCACCGCCGAATTATTGGCGACGAGCGCGACGGAGAAGTCGGAGACCACAAAGGCGAGCGTGAGAGCCAGAAAGGCAATGCCGACCAGCATGAGCTGGGTCAGCGCGGCGGGCTTACCGACGCCCATCATCGCGTGATCGCCCTTCCATGCGCCATAGGCGGGCACGACCATCTGGACAAGCGCCACGGCCAGCGCGAGGACGAGTGCGAAATGGCCTGTCTCGGCTATCACGGATAGCTCCCCTCTCCGTATTTCTCGGTATGCGGTTTGCCGAAATCTTCGTCGCCCTGCCAGTCTCCACGCTTCTTCAACGCAGCGGCCACTTCGGGCGGCATGTATTTTTCGTCATGCTTGGCAAGCACGGTGTCGGCCTTGAAGCTGCCGTCGGGCTCCAGCTGGCCCTCGGCCACCACGCCCTGCCCCTCGCGGAAGAGGTCCGGCAGGATGCCGCTGTAATGAACGCGGATGCTGTCGCCGAAATCGGTGACGGTGAAACTGACGTCGGTCGAATCCTTCTTGACGACGGAGCCCTTCTCCACGAGCCCGCCCAGCCGCAATCTTTCGCCGGGGCCGATGCCCTTTTCGGCGATGTCGCTGGGGCTGTAGAAGAAGACGATGCTGCTGCTCAGATTGTAGAGCACCAGCCCGACAGCGGCTCCGAGAATGGCCAGTCCGAGGACGATGAAGGCGGCGCGGCGCTGCTTGCGCGTCATATGGGGTCCCATGCTTGCTGGAAGGTCGGGTCTCCGGAAAATCCGGGGCAAGATATAGCGTCCGGGCTCCGGTCATCAAAACGCAAATCGTCGCGGTTTGCGCGTTAAGGCCATAGTTTTTTAGGGGTTATTCGCTGTCCGCGCAGGGTGAAAGGCAGGTCCAGCCGCCAATTCCCCTCATCGGCCAGCGCCAGCAGCGCATCCATGCGGTAGACGGTGCGATGGAGCAGGCGATTGGCGTGACCGGCCAGCCAGGCGCGCCGGGTCCGGAGGTAGCCCTGCGTCCATTTGTGCGCGCCGCAGCTTGCGGGGGTGCCCGCCGCCTCGATCGTGCGGTCGCGCATCCGCGCCCACGAGCCGTGGATGAAGCCGTCATAGACCGTGGCGACACTCAGCGCGTCCTCGAGTCCCAGCCGGACTGCCTCGCACGACGCGGGCGCCCAGTAGAGCCCGTCGAAAAACGCATCCTGCACATTTCTCATGACGGGATCCGCTCCCGCCTCACGCAGGCAGGCCCGAAAACCATCGTCCGTATCCAGCGCTTTGTCGCAGGCTGCGAGTTTCGGCAGATAGGGCGCGAGACGCGCGGCGAAGGCCGCATCCGGCGCGGCGCAATAGGCATCGATCAGCTTGTGAAGATTGCCGCTTGCGCGCGTGGTTTGCGACCGCCCATAGGTCAGCCCGCCGCTGTCGCCCGCGAGCAGGGTCACGCAGGCATAATCGCCGCGCACATGCCCCGTCTCGAAGACATTGACGATGGCCTGCGCCGTTCGCTTCTGGAGATCGCTCAGCATCATCCGCTCCCTTTCCCGTTCGGACGATCAGGATAGGAAGTGCAGGCAAGACGGGGATTAGTTCGCGCCGGGGGGCTGTTGCATTTGGGCGGCTGCGTCGAGCTGTTTCAGCGCGTCGCGATCATCCGCAAAATGCGCCTTCGCCTTCTCGAGCGCGTCGTCCGCCTTTTCGTCGTCGCCGAGCACCCGATAGGCGCGAATGAGGCGCTGCCAGCCCGCCAGATCGTCGGGCTTGTCCTCCAGCTTCGAGGCCA
>CAYSVF010000285.1:0-4131 GCA_964434415.1 uncultured Parvibaculum sp. | reverse complement strand
TTCGATCCTTTATCTCTTCCTCATCTTCTCGCTCCTGCTGGTCGAGAAGATGGCGGGGATTGCGCCGGTCTTCTCATGAGCGGCGAGGAAGAGACGACAGAAGAGGCCCGGGAGCGGAACCGCCACAAGATCGAGGCGCCGCACTGGGATGAGGCAATGGTGAAGCGCCGCAGGCAGCGCAATGTCGCAATTGCCTGGGTGCTGGTGGCTTTGGTGGTGCTGTTTTTCGCGGTCACCATCGCCAAGCTCGGGGGCAATATCGCAAGCCGTCCGTTGTGACGGGGTGCGCTGCCTTCCAAGCGCGATATAATCGGACTGGTATATGCCGGTTTCTTGGGGCGCCCTGAGCGCCCGGAAACGTGAAGTGGAGATGAGGGGAAATGGCTGACGCCCACAGCAAACATCACGACTATCACCTGGTCAATCCGAGCCCCTGGCCGTTTGTCGGTTCGGTCGGCGCCTTTGTGATGGCGGCCGGTGCGATCGAGTGGTTCCATGGCGCGCAGCCCTGGTTCGCGCTTATCGGTCTGGCCATCGTGCTCTACACCATGTTCGGCTGGTGGCGCGATGTGATCCGCGAAGGCAATCAAGGCGATCATACGCCGGTGGTGCAGCTTCACCTGCGCTACGGCATGATCCTGTTCATCGCGTCGGAAGTGATGTTCTTCGTGGCCTGGTTCTGGGCCTTCTTCGATGCGAGCCTGTTTACCGGCGAGCACATTCAGGCCTCGCGCCTGGCCTTTACCGGCGGTCACTGGCCGCCCCAGGGCATCGAGGTGTTCGACCCCTGGCATCTGCCGCTGATCAACACGCTGATCCTGCTGACCTCGGGCACCACGGTGACCTGGGCGCATCACGCGCTGCTGCATGACGACCGCAAGGGCCTCGTGCAGGGCCTGCTGGCGACCGTCGTTCTGGGCCTGATCTTCACTACCGTGCAGGCTTATGAATATCATCACGCCGCCTTCTCCTTTGCGGGCAACATCTATGGCGCGACCTTCTTCATGGCGACCGGTTTCCACGGCTTCCATGTGATCGTCGGCACGATCTTCCTGATCGTCTGCCTGATCCGCGCTGCGGGCGGCGCGTTCACGCCGAAGGCGCATTTCGGCTTCGAAGCGGCGGCCTGGTACTGGCACTTCGTGGACGTGGTCTGGCTGTTCCTGTTTGCCAGCATCTATATCTGGGGTTCGGCAGGCGGCGCCGCCGCCGGGCACTGAATTCGCGCCGGGCGCTTCAAGGCGCCCTGGCCGGGAACAAGAGGGGGCGGGGCCGCGAGGATGCGGGCCCGCCCCTTGTCGTTTCATACTCACCCGCTTGGAAGGGCATGAACATGGAAGAGAAAAAGGACGTCTCGCCGGTAAGCGCAGGGCTTCGCGCCCGCTGCCCGCGCTGCGGAGAGGGCCGGCTCTTCAAGGGCTTTCTCGACCTCAAGCCGAAATGCGATGTCTGCGACCTCGACTATGGCTTTGCCGATGCGGGCGACGGCCCGGCGGTCTTCATCATGATGATCGTGGGCTTCATCGTCGTCGGGCTCGCGCTCTGGGTGGAGTTCACCTGGCATCCGCCCTATTGGGTCCACGCCGTGCTCTGGATTCCGCTCATCATCATCCTGCCGCTCGGGCTTCTGCGCCCGCTGAAGGGCTGGCTGGTCGCGCAGCAATACCGCCATTCCGCGCGGGAAGGCCGGCTGCAGGATGTGGTTGAGACGCAGGATGACGGGGACGCGAAGTGAGCAACAGGGTTTTCAGGCCGCTTTTCTGGCCCACGGTTCTGACGCTCGTCATGCTGCCCATCCTGCTCGGGCTCGGCACCTGGCAGGTGCAGCGCCTGCACTGGAAGACGGATCTCATCGCGCGGATGGAAGCCCGCATGGCGGAAACACCGCGTCCGCTGCCGCCGCGAAAGGACTGGGCCTCGCTCGATCTCGACAATCTCGAATACCGCCCCTTCACGGTCACCGGGCATTTCCTCAATGACCGCGAGATGCGCTATTTCACGCAGGATCGCGATACGAGCCAGCCCGGTTTTGCGCTCATCACGCCGCTGAAGCTGGGCGGGCCGGGGGACGAGGACGCCTATGTGCTGGTGGACCGGGGCTTCGTGCCGCAGGCACTGGCCGATCCGGCAAAACGTCCCGGCAGCGAGCCGGAAGGCGAGGTCACAATCACGGGTTATCTGCGCCGGAGCGAAAAGCGCAGCGCCTTCTCCGCCGCCGACGATCCGAAGCGAAACATCTGGATGGTGCGCGATATCGCAACGATGGCCAAGGCCGCCGAGGTGAGCCCGGTCGCCCCCTTCCTGATCGAGGCGGACGGCAAGGTGCCGGAAGGCACATGGCCCAAACCCGGCCGGACCCGGATCGACCTGCCCAACAATCATCTCGACTATGCGATGACCTGGTACGGCCTCGCGGTCGTGCTGCTGGGCATCTATATCGCCTTCCATGTGGCGCGAGGGCGGGTCGGGCGGCCGAAGGGCTGAGTCTGCGCAAGGGGGCGGGGCCTCGCCCTTCGAGACGCGGCTTCGCCGCTCCTCAGGGGTGAGAGGGTTTTATTCCGAATTCGATCCTCATCCTGAGGAGGCGCTTCGCGCCGTCTCGAAGGATGCAAGGCGCACACCTGTCTCTCGCTTCCTTCGCCTTCTCCTTGCGGGGCGGCAAGAAAGACGTGGATGGCCCGGACAAGCCGGGCCATGACGGAAAGGAATGAAGTGAAGTTATATTCATATCATCAAGAAATCTGCTCATGGCCCCGATTGCCTTCCTCACCGCGCGGCGATAGGTTACGCCGCGATTGGCGGGCGGATGGATCGCCGTCCGGTCGAAATCCTTGGAGACGCCGGTGAAATATGTGAGCACGCGGGGCACGGCCCCGGAGCTTGAATTCGACGATGCGCTGCTGACGGGCCTTGCGCGCGACGGCGGGCTTTACGTGCCCGCCGAATGGCCGCGCCTTGCCAGCGGCGAGATCGAGGCGCTGGCCGGTCTCACCTATGAGGAAACCGCGGTCCGCATCATGGCGCCCTATGTCGACGGCGCGATCCCCGAAGACGAACTGGCGGAGATGGTGCGCGAGGCCTATGCGACCTTCCGCCATCGCGCGGTGACGCCGCTCGTCCAGACGGGCGCGAATGACTGGCTGCTGGAGCTTTTCCACGGGCCGACGCTCGCCTTCAAGGATGTGGCGATGCAGATCCTGTCGCGCATGTTCGACCATGTGCTGAAAAAGCGCGGATCGAAGATCACCATTGTCGGCGCGACTTCGGGCGATACGGGTTCGGCGGCGATCGAGGCCTTCCGGGGCCGCGAGACGAGCGACATTTTCATCATGCATCCGAAGGGCCGCGTGTCTGAAGTGCAGCGCCGCCAGATGACGACCGTGCTCGACGCCAATGTGCACAACATCGCCATCGAAGGCTCCTTCGACGATTGCCAGGCGCTGGTGAAGGCGATGTTCAACGATCATGCCTTCCGCGACGAGGTTGCGCTCGCAGGCGTGAACTCCATCAACTGGGGCCGTGTGCTGGCGCAGATCGTCTATTACTTCACCGCCGCGGTGTCGCTGGGCGCGCCGGCGCGCTCGGTCGCCTTCTCCGTGCCGACCGGCAATTTCGGCGATGTCTTCGCCGGCTATGTCGCAAAGCAGATGGGCCTGCCGGTGGAGCGCCTCATCGTGGCGACCAATGTGAACGACATTCTGGCGCGCACGCTCGCCACGGGGCGTTATGAGGTGGAAAAGGTCGTGCCCACCATGTCGCCCAGCATGGACATTCAGGTCTCGTCGAATTTCGAGCGGCTGCTCTTCGATGCCTACGACAGCAAGGCGGAGGATGTGAGCCGCCTGATGCAGAGCCTTGCGCAATCCGGCGCCTTCACCGTGGACAAGACGCAGCTCGAAACCATGCGCGAAAGCTTCGGCGCGGCCCGCGTGGACGAGGACGAAACCGCGCGCATCATTCGCGAGATGTGGGAGACGACCGGCGAGCTGGTCGATCCGCACAGCGCCGTCGGCCTCGGCGCGGCGGCGCGCGAACGGGGACAGGCCTCCACGCCCATGGTGACGCTGGCGACAGCGCATCCGGCGAAGTTCCCCGATGCGGTGGAAAAGGCGACGGGCATTCGCCCCGCGC
>CAYSVF010000284.1:0-4139 GCA_964434415.1 uncultured Parvibaculum sp. | reverse complement strand
GCTGACAATAGAAACGGCAAGGGCCGCGCGGGGAGCACGGCCCTGGGTTCGTCAGCCCTGATACGGGAAGCCTGACAGTGATCGGGAAAGTCAGTAGCGGCGCAAAAGGCCGACGAGCTTGCCCTGAACCTTCACCCGGTCCGGCCCGAAGATACGGGTCTCATAGGCCGGGTTCGCCGCTTCAAGCGCGATGGAATCGCCCTTCTTGCGTAGTCGCTTTAGCGTCGCCTCATAGCCGTCCACCAGCGCCACGACGATGTCGCCGCTATTGGCGGTATCGCATCGCTGAATGAGAACCGTGTCGCCATCCAGAATGCCGGCCTCGATCATCGAGTCGCCCTTGACCTCCAGCGCATAATGCTCGCCGGAGCCGATCAGGCTCATCGGCACATCGACCTGGTGGCTTTCCTCCTGCAGCGCCTCGATCGGCGTACCGGCGGCGATGCGGCCCATCACCGACACGGTGAGCGAGCGTTCCTCCTGGGAGGAGGGCATCAGATCGCGGCTGCTGGTCGCCTTGCCGCGGCTGCCTTCGATCACGCTGGGAGAGAAGCCCTTGGCCCGATTGGCGGCGAGGCTGGGCTGCGAGGATTCCGGTAATTTGAGAATTTCGAGCGCCCTTGCCCGGTGCGGGAGGCGCCGGATGAAGCCGCGCTCTTCCAGCGCGGAGATCAGCCGGTGGATGCCGGACTTGGAGCGCAGATCCAGCGCGTCCTTCATCTCGTCGAAGCTGGGCGGGACCCCTGACTCCTTCACTCGTTCATGGATGAACATGAGCAATTCATGCTGTTTACGGGTGAGCATCCCGGAACCCCTCCAAGCTTGTGCCGCGCCTGCATACCGTGTGACCGGAAATCAGGAACAAAACAAAAACGTCTGAAAGAGTTCTACTTTGGTTCTCCACAAGCGTCAAGCATCCTGTGGATAATTTCCCGCTTACGCCCGCAACGGGAGAATCTTCACGATTTCCCCGGCTTTTGCCGGCTCGGCATGAGGCGGCCGGACGATCAGGCAGCCCGCCTGGGACAGTGTGGAAAGCATCGAGCTGTCCTGTTTATCGGCAGCCGTGGCAACCGAAAGCTCGCCGTCGATATGGTCCAGCGCCGCCCGCATATAGTCCTCGCGCGCGCCATTGCCCGGCAGCTCCCCCCCGAGCCGCGCCATGGCGAAATGAGGCCCCGGATTGCCGCCCTGCATCCGCAAAATGGCGGGCTTCAGATAGAGCACCGCGCAGACAAGCGCCGATACCGGGTTTCCGGGCAGGCCCAGCATGGGCAGCTCTCCCAGTGCGCCGAACATCAGCGGTTTGCCCGGCCGCATGGCCACGCGCCAGAATTCGATATCGAGCCCGTCCGGTGTGAGGGCGGACTGCACGAGATCGTGGTCGCCCACCGATGCGCCGCCAAGCGTCACCAGCATGTCCGCCTGTCTGGCCCGTTCCGCGGTCTGTCGGATGTCGGTTTCGTCGTCCCGCGCGATGCCGAGATCGAGGGGTTCGCCGCCCGCCTCGGAAATGAGGGCGGCGAGCCCGTCATTATTGGCGGAAACGATCTGGTGGGCGTCGGGCTCCTCGCCGGGGCGCACCAGCTCGTTGCCGGTCGAGAAGAAAGCGATAACGGGACGCCGCGCAACCTTCAGTTCACAGACATTCATGGCCGCGGCCAGCGCGATGTCGGCATGGTTGAGCCTTGTGCCATGCAGAATGCCGCTATCCCCGGTTCTGAAATCGAGCCCGGTCGCGCGCACATGATCGCCCGTCCCGGCCGCTTCCCTGACCACGACATGATCGCCGTCGCGCTCGGTGTCTTCCTGAATGACGATGGCGTCGGCCCCGCGGGGCAAGGGCGCGCCGGTAAAGATGCGGACCGCTTCTCCCGCTTTCAGGTCGCCGTCATAAGCGCCGCCTGCGGGGGCCTCGCCCGCCACCTTCAGCCGGGCGGGCAGGTTTGCAGTGTCGGCGGCGCGCACCGCATAACCGTCCATTGCAGAAAGGTCGGCGGGAGGCTGCGTGCGCCGCGCGATGGCGTCTTCGGCAAGAACGCGGCCATGCGCCTGCGACAGAGGCACCGTTTCGGACGGAACCGTATGGAGCGCGGCAAGGATTTTGGACCGCGCATCGAAAACGGAAAGGAGAGGTGTGTCGGCCATGGGAAAGGCCTTTCAGTCAGTCTGCATTATAGTCGCCCGACTTGCCGCCGCTCTTGTGCGTCAGCCGGATATCGGTGATGTGCATGGCCTTGTCCACGGCCTTTGCCATGTCGTAGAGCGTGAGCGCCGCCACGCTGACCGCCGTCAGCGCCTCCATCTCGACCCCGGTTTGTCCGCTGGTCTTGACGGTGGCTTCGATCTCGACGGTGCTATCCTCCGTAGACGGAGTGAGGTGAAGTTCGACCTTGCTGATGGCAAGCGGGTGGCATAGCGGAATGAGGGCTGATGTCTGCTTGGCGGCCATGATGCCCGCCAGTCGGGCGACCTCCAGCGCATTGCCTTTTTTCAGCCCGTCTTCGCGAATGAGGGTGAGCGTCTCCGGCGCCATGGTCACGCGCCCGCGCGCCGTGGCGACGCGCGCGGTCACGCTCTTCTCCGACACATCGACCATATGGGCCGCGCCGCTCTCGTCGATATGGGAAAACTTTCCGCTCAATTTTCGCTCAGCTCCTTTTCCATGAAGCACCGCCGGTCCATCGGCAGGCCGCCATCTTCCTCGCGCATGCGAAGGATGAAAAGACCCGGCGTCCAGTCATCCTGAGGCAGGATACGAAATCCAAGCTTCGCGTAAAACGGGGCGTTCCATTGTACGTCGCGGAATGTGGAAAGCGTCATCCGCCGGGCGCCCTGCGCGAAGGCAAAACCGCAGCACGCCGCCGTCAGGCGGGCGCCGAGACCTCTGCGCGCATGGGCGCGATGAACCGACAGCTCGAACAGATGCCCGGCCCGGTCGATGAACCCGGTCAGCGCAAACCCCACCGGCTTATCCTGTTCATCCACGGCGACCAGCACGGCGCCGCCCCGAAGGAAGGAGCGGACATATGCGATATCGGCGGGCGGGTGGTCGGAAATTTTCTTCAGGCCGACATCGGCAAAGACCATCCCCGCATCCTTCTCGATCCCGGCCAGAAGGTCGAGTTCGTCGGGCCGCGCATGGCGTATGCGATAGGGCATTGGCGGTCAGGCCGCGTGGGCGAGAAGGTTGCGCGTGGCCGCCTCTACATCCGGCTGCCGCATCAGGCTTTCGCCCACGAGAAAGCTCCGAACCCCCGCCTTGGCAAGCCGCGCCAGATCGTCCGGCGTGAAGATGCCGCTTTCGCCGACGATCAGCTTGCCGGCGGGAACGAGCGGGGCAAGCCGCTCCGACGTTACCAGCGACGTCACGAAGGTCTTGAGATTGCGGTTGTTGATGCCGAGAAGCGGGCTCTTGAGTTTGAGCGCGCGTTCCAGCTCGTCCTCGTCATGCACCTCCACCAGAACGTCCATGCCCCAATGAAAAGCAGCTTCTTCCAGGTCGTGGGCCTGCATGTCGCTGACCGCCGCCATGATGATGAGGATCGCGTCCGCGCCCATCGCGCGGGCTTCCGCCACCTGATAGATGTCGTACATGAAGTCCTTGCGGATCACCGGCAGCAGTACCGCATTGCGCGCGGCGGTAAGATAGTCCGGCGCGCCCTGAAAGGACGGCCCGTCCGTGAGGACCGAAAGGCAGGTCGCGCCGCCTGCTTCATAGGCGCGGGCAAGCGCGGGCGGATTGAAGTCTTCCCGGATCAGCCCTTTGGAGGGGCTTGCCTTCTTGATCTCTGCGATGAGCCCGTAGCCGCCGCTCGTACAGGCGTCGTTGAGCGCCTTGTAGAAACCGCGCGTCGGAGAGGCCGCCGCCGCCGCTTCTTCCATCTCGGCCTGCGTGCGCGCTGCCTTGGCCGTCGCGATCTCTTCCAGCTTGTAGGCGCCGATCTTGTCGAGGATGTCGCTCATGCAGGCACCTGATTGTTGG
Source organism: uncultured Parvibaculum sp. (assembly GCA_964434415.1). GTDB lineage: Bacteria > Pseudomonadota > Alphaproteobacteria > Parvibaculales > Parvibaculaceae > Parvibaculum. Next base: position 154 of record CAYSVF010000284.1, on the reverse strand, counting down.
TCTGTTGCACAAGGCGCTCCAGCACTTTCGCCGCCGCGCCGCTGTCGATGCTTTCGGCGGCAAGCGCCACACCCTCATCGAGCGTGGATGCTTTCCCGGCGACGACAAGCGCGCCCGCGGCGTTCAGCAGCACGATATTCCGATAGGGGCCGGA
>CAYSVF010000283.1:0-4179 GCA_964434415.1 uncultured Parvibaculum sp. | reverse complement strand
GTTTCAGCGTGGCGGATCGGCAGCGGCGCGTATTTTCGAGATTCTCGACCATCGCCCGGAGATCCGCGACGAACCCGATGCCGCGCCGCTCGACCGGATCGGCGGAACGCTCACCGTCAACGGGCTTTCCTACCGGCATCCATCGTCCTCAGGCGGCGCGCCGGACGGCTGGCCGGCACTCAACGACGTTTCCCTCAATATCGAAGCGGGCGAGATGATCGCGATACTGGGCCGCGTGGGTTCGGGCAAATCCACCCTGCTGCGCTGTCTCGTCCGCCTGCTCGACCCGCCGCCGGGCACGGTCTATCTCGACGGGCGCGATATCCGCATGCTGCCGCTGACGCAACTGCGCAGCCAGATCGCGCTGGTACCGCAGGATCCGTTCCTCTTCGCCGCGCATCTGCAGCAGAATATTTCCTACGACAATCCCTCGCGAGAAGCCGAGGCTGTTTGGAGCGCAGCGGAAGCTGCCGATCTCGAAACCACGATCAAGCGCTTTCCCGAGCGGCTTGAAACCATGGTCGGCGAGCGCGGCGTTACTTTGTCGGGCGGACAGAAGCAACGCGCAAGCCTGGCCCGCGGCCTGATCCGGGAAACGCCGGTACTGCTGCTCGACGATTGCTTCTCGTCGGTGGATACCGAGACGGAAGAGTTCATCCTCTCCCGCCTGAAGACGCTCAGAAAAGGCCGCACCACGCTGATGGTATCGCACCGCGTTTCCACCGCGCGCCATGCGGACCGTATCGTTGTGCTGGAGGAGGGCCGCGTCGCGGAGACCGGCACCCATGGCGAACTTCTTGCCCGCAACGGTCTTTATGCCGCGCTCGAACGTGCGCAAGGACAGCGCGCCTCGCTTGAAGACGACCTGGGCCGGCAGGAAGGGGAGGAACCGTCATGAGTACGGTCGACCGGATGACGCCGGAACAGGAAAAACCCAAGCGCGACTATTCCGTCTTCGAAGACGATATCGAAACGACCGGTGTCGATTTCGCCTTGCTGAAACGGCTTTTCAGCTGGATGAAGCCCTATCGGACGCAGGGCTTCATGGCCATCGGGCTGGTGCTGCTGTCCGCCAGCGCCGCGGTCCTGGCCCCGGTCGTCATCAGCCGCGTCGTGGTGGACGGCATCCTGCTGCCCGAATCCGCTACGACCGCCCCCGATTTCGGCCAGAAGGCGCTGAACGGTTTCCTCGCGTCGTCGCTCTCGCTGCACCCGCTCATTACCGCCTGCCTGCTCTTTGCGGTGTGGACAATCCTCTGGGCCGTGTTCAGCCATGGCTTCCGCATCATGCTGGCGCGCACCGTGCTCCATGCGCTGCGCGATCTCCGGCGCGATCTCTTCGCACATCTGGAGCGGCTGCCCTCGAGCTTCTACGACCGCGTCGCCGTGGGCCGGGTGATGACCCGCCTGACCAACGACATCGAAACGCTTTTCGAATTGCTGGCGGGGTTCGGCGTCCTGCTGGGCGAATTCGTGCCCTTCTTCGTCGCCGTTTCGGTCATGCTTGCGCTCGATCCGGTTCTGACCGGCGAATTGATGGTGCTGCTGCCGATCGCCGCCATTGCCACCTATATCTTCCGGGTCGCGTCGCGGCGTGTCTATCGGGCGATCCGGTCCTCGCTTTCGCGCCTTAACGAGAACATGCAGGAGAACCTTTCCGGCATCGAAGTCGTGCAGCTCTATGGACGCGAGCGGCTCAACTACGATCACTACACCTCCATCAATCGCGACAATCGGGGACAGGAAAACCGGGCAATCCTGATCGAGAGCTTTTACGGCCCGACCATGGACAGCATGGCATTTCTCGCCATGTCGATGATCGTCTGGTTCGGCGGCCATCATGTGCTGGGCGGAACGGCCACGCTGGGCAGCGTCGTCCTCTTTGCGCAATTCGCCGACATGATGTTCCGGCCCATCGTCGCCATGGGCGAACAATGGAACGTACTGTTCCGGGCGATGGCGAGTTCGGAGCGCATCTTTCAGGCGCTGGACTGGGACGAGGCGCTGGCCGAGCCGTCCAAGCCGAAGCACCTCCCCGAAAAACTCGAGGGCCGCGTCGCTTTCGATCATCTCACTTTCGGCTACTCGCCCGGCAATACGATCCTCAAGGATGTCAGCTTCACCATCGAGCCGGGCGAGAAGGTTGCGATCGTCGGCCCCACGGGCTCGGGCAAGACGAGCCTAATCCGGCTGCTCTGCCGCTTCTACGATGTGACGCCGGGATCGATCCTGATCGACGGGATCGACATCATGCAGGTCCCGCCTGCCGAGATCCGAACGCGCATCGGCGTCGTGTTGCAGGACTTCCACATCTTTTCGGGCAGCGTTTACGAGAATATCGCACTCGGCCATCCGGCCATCACGCGCGCCGCGGCGGAGCGCGCGGCCCGGATGGTGCACGCCGATCCCTTCATTCGCGCTCTGCCGCAGGGATACGACACGGTACTGACCGAGCGCGGGCGCAATCTCAGCCATGGCCAGCGTCAGCTTCTGGCGTTCGCGCGTGTGCTGGCGATGAACCCCGAAATCCTGATCCTCGACGAGGCGACGGCGAGCATCGACACGGAAACGGAGATCGTCATTCAGGATGCGCTGCGCGAACTGACGCGCGGGCGCACCTCCATCATCATCGCGCATCGCCTGCAGACGATCCGGGAGGCCGACAAGATCGTGGTGCTGACCCATGGCGAAGTGCGCGAGATCGGCAGCCATGAGGAGCTCATGGCGCTGGGCGGTCTCTACAAGACGCTTTACGAACTTCAGGTGCAGGATGTAAGCGGCGGAACCTAGGACCGGCGCTCAGAACGCACCCTTTTCGATGCGCATGACATCGGGGCGCTGCGGATCGAGGACGTAGGAAAGCTTCAGAATATAGGCTTTCTTCGTCCCGCCCTTGCCGTCGCCGACCGTTGCCGTTTCGTCTGTTTCATCTTCCGTCGCCCTCGCCGCCGAGACGGCATCGCCCTTCTTCTCATCGTTGGCGACCGCGCGGTCCTTGGCATCCACCTCGCGATAGACGATCTGTACCAGACGGTTCTTCGTGTCGGTTGCTCGGAAGACAAGGATACCGCCATTGCGCAAGCGGCGGTCGGCCACCTGTCGTTTCGGATCGAAGCCGAGTTTCGAGAAATAGGATTTCAGCATCACCGCCGTTTTGGCGACCTGCATGCCTTTCGCCTGGGCCGAAACGGGCGTCCCCCAGATGATGTTCACCTGGGTCAGCCCCTTGGACTTGTAACCGATGATGTAACCGATCCGGGCAGCACCCGTGTCCGGCAGGAGGTTTTCGGTGCGGATCACCAGCGCGCGCGTGCCGGTGGCAAGATTGTCCCGGACAAGGATCTTGTCCTTGCCGATCCCGAAATCCTTCTTGATCGCCGCACGGATCGCCTTTTCGTCGTCGCCGAATTCGGCGGAGCGGAAACCATAGACGGTTGCTGTTGTCGCGGGCTGCGCCTGCTGCCCTGCCCCGCTCGCTGCTGCCACCACGAGAGCATTGCCGTGGCTGGAAACCTTTCGCGCGTCGGCGGAGTTGTATCCGACGAATGCGGCGGCGCCGATTACCATGACCGCCATCAGCCCGGCGAGACCGATGAACTGCGGCTTTACGCGCATCGCCTTTTTCCGTGGCCGGGCCGTTCTGGATTCCGTGTCTTGCACCATTCAGGCCGCTCCCGTCGCCGTGTGTCTCATCGCGACAGGTCTATCACGCAGGCGCTGGCGCGCTCATGCCGAATGTACCGTTATGAGGCGGGAGAATGATCCGGAACCGATGAAATCTTCACCTATCCGAAGCTTCAATGTTGGAGAGCATGGACTTCAATGCGTCGTCGAGCTTCCTGATCTGCTTTTCATCCGCACCGGACTGTTTCCACAGCTTGCCCTGACTTTCCAGAATTGCGTGGATCACATCTTCGCTCAGCGCCTTGCCCTTTTCAGTGAGACGGATGTTCTTGCCTCGCTTGTCCTCCGCATCCGGCATAAGCTGGATCAGCCCTTTCTCCGAAAGGGATTTCAGGGCCCGCGTCATACCGCCCGACGTAACCAGAAGATGACGGGACATGACGGAAGGCCGAACCGGTTCGTCCGCGGACATCTTGCGCAATGTGGCCAGCGCATCGACCTCGACGCCGGAAAGGCCGAATTTACGGATCTGGACATTGGCGGCCTGCCGCATAA
>CAYSVF010000282.1:0-4200 GCA_964434415.1 uncultured Parvibaculum sp. | reverse complement strand
ACCGTGCTCCTGATCGCGACCATGCTGCGGCTCGCGCTCAACCTTGCCTCCACGCGCCTCATTCTCGGCCATGGACATGAAGGCACGTCCGCCGCAGGCCATGTCATTCAGGCTTTTGGCAGCTTCGTGATGCAGGGCAATTTCGTGATCGGCGTGATCGTCTTTGCGATCCTCGTCATCGTGAACTTCGTCGTCATTACCAAGGGCTCGGGCCGTATCGCGGAAGTGGCCGCCCGCTTCACCCTGGATGCGATGCCCGGCAAGCAGATGGCGATCGACGCCGATCTGTCCGCCGGATTGATCGACGAGAAAGAAGCGCGCAGACGCCGCACCGATCTCGAAAACGAAAGCTCCTTCTTCGGCGCCATGGACGGCGCCTCCAAATTCGTGCGCGGCGACGCCGTGGCCGGATTGCTCATCACCTTCATCAATGTGGTCGGCGGCATCATCGTCGGTGTCGCGCAGAACGACCTGACTATGGGCGAAGCCGCCCACACCTATACGCTGCTGACGGTCGGCGACGGCCTCGTCAGTCAGATCCCGGCGCTGATCGTCTCCACGGCGGCGGGCCTTCTCGTCTCCAAGGCGGGTGTCGAGGGTGCCGCCGACGAAGCGCTGTTCGACCAGCTCTCCGGCTACCCCCAGGCGCTCGGCATGTCGTCCTTCGTGATGGCGACCATGTCGATCCTGCCCGGCATGCCAACATTCCCCTTCCTGTTGCTCGCGGGAGCCTCGGGCGGACTGGCCTGGTATCTCGCCAAATCGCGCAAGGAAACGGCCGCGGCCGAAGAACTCGCCGCTCAGCAGGAAGAAGACAACAAGCCCATCCCCGAAGAGCCGATCGCCTCGGCGCTTCGCATGGACGAGCTGCGTCTTGAAATCGGCTATGCGCTGCTGCCTCTCATCAACGGCAAGGACAGCCGCAAGCTCACCGATCAGATCAAGGCGCTGCGCCGCCAGATCGCACAGGATATGGGCTTCGTCATGCCGTCGGTCCGCATTCTCGACGACGTGCAGCTCGGCTCGAACGACTACATCTTCCGCGTGAAAGAAGTCGAAGCCGGCAGCGGCGAAGTCTATGCCGGCCAGCTCCTCGTCATGGATCCGCAGGGCAGCCAGATCCAGCTGCCCGGCCTCCACACGACCGAGCCCGCTTTCGGCCTGCCCGCAACCTGGGTGGACGAAGGCCTGCGCGAGGAAGCCTCCTTCCGCGGCTATACGGTTGTCGATCCGCCCACGGTGCTGACCACGCATCTGACCGAGATCATCAAGGACAACATGGCCGACCTCCTGTCCTATGGCGAGGTACAGAAGCTGATCGACGAACTGCCGAAGGAACACAAGAAGCTGGTGGACGATCTCGTGCCGTCCCTGATCACCGTCACCGGTATCCAGCGCGTCCTCCAGACGCTGCTCACCGAGCGCATCTCCATTCGCGATCTCCCGGCCATTCTCGAAGGTATCGCCGAGGCGGTCGGCCACACGCAGAACCTGACGCTCATTACCGAGCATGTGCGTGCCCGGCTCGGACGGCAGATCTGCGCCGCTCATACCGACGACAAGGGGTTCCTGCCACTGGTCACTCTCTCGGCGAACTGGGAACAGGCTTTCGCCGACGCGCTGGTCGGACAGGGCGAGGAAAAGCAGCTCGCCATGCAGCCCTCGCTTCTTCAGGAATTCATCCAGAACATGCGCGCCAGTTTCGAGGATGCCGCGCAAGGCGGCGAGATCCCGGTCCTGCTGACGAGCCCCGGCATCCGCCCCTATGTGCGCTCCATCGTGGAGAGGTTCCGCCCTCAGACCTTCGTCATGTCGCAGAGCGAAATCCATCCCCGCGCCAAACTGCGGACCGTCGGCACGATCTAACCTGCGTTATGATTAACGCCGTTGCGCCGGAAAGCCCCGGTTTTCCGGCGCGATGACGTTTTTGCAACGCATGCGGACGGTCCGGCGGCCAGCTTTGCACTGGACCCTGTCCCATTTTTGGATAGGCTTGCCCCCGTTAGAGAGGTGTGCGCTGTCAGGTGGCGTCAGCGGCACCCGATTGGCCGGGCGGGGTTTCCCGGCAGTGCATCAAGAGGGGGTATTCCATGGATACGGTACAGGACGTGCTGAACACTGCGCTGACCTGGGCACAACAAGGCTTCGACAACGTCAATTCCATTCAGGGGCTCATCATCGCGCTCATTGCGGCGTTCCTGATGACCCAATACAGGCGCATTTTGGTTTTCGCGATCGGCGCCACGCTTGTCCATGAGGCAATCAACATCGGCCGCCGCGTGCTTGCCGACGCGGCAAACCCGCTGCCGGACTATCTCAATCCGGACGTGCTGAAACTCGTGGCAATCCGGTTTGTCGGCTATCTCATCGCCATCAGCCTGATCTATCTGGTGCGCCGGCTCTTCTTCAGGCGCTGACAGCACTTTGATCGAACGACAAAGGCCCGGCACTTTCCAGTGCCGGGCCTTTTCGCATCCATATCTAAAGACGATCAGTCGCGGAAATTCACATATTGAAGCGGCTGCTCCAGCTTGAGCCCCTTTACATGCTGGATCGCGGCCTGAAGATCGTCGCGCTTCTTGCCGGTCACGCGCAATTCATCGCCCTGAATAGCGACCTGCACCTTGACCCCTGACGATTTGATCTCCTTGGCGATTTTCTTCGACAGGTCGCGATCGATCCCCTCGCGGATGACCACTTTCTGGCGCACGGCCTGGCCCGCGGCCTTTTCAGGCGTCTTGTAGTCCAGCACACCCGTTTCGATCCCGCGCTTGGACAGATGGCCCTGAAGGACTTCATGCATCTGTTTGAGCTTCAGATCGTCATCGGCATTGATGGTGAGTTCGTGCTCGTTGCGCTCCAGCGTGCAATGCGATCCCTTGAAGTCGTAGCGCTGCGAAATTTCGCGCTCCACATTGGAAATGGCATTGTCGAATTCGGCCAGGTCGGTTTTCGAGACGATATCGAATGAAGGCATGAGGTTGGGTCCGCATCTCGTTATTCGTGAAGCGGACAGTCTAACGCTCTTGGCTCTCGATGGAAATTCGGCTCCGAAAGACGGATACCTCAGCTTCTGCGATGAATCTGCAGCGCGATCTCGTCGAGTTCCGCCTGCTCCAGACGCTGGGTCTGCTTTTGCATCTTGCGCTTGCGGCTTTCTTCCATGAGTTCGTACTTCTTGAGTTCGCGGAAGGCGGCGGCAAGCTCGTCCTGCGCCGCACCAAGCTGGACTTCCAGATCGGCTATCGACTGCAGGATATTGGTCCGGCGCTTCTGCACCGATTTGGCGAACATCGGATAGGCGAAATGCGCCTCGTCGGAAATGCCCGCCTTTTCCTGTTCCGCCAGCACCTGCGCTTCCAGCTCGCGCTCCTTGTTGCGGAATTCGGTCAGCAAAAGCTCGATCTCCGCGACCTTGCGGCGACGTTCATCGACCTGAAATTTGTGAAGCCGGATCAGGGATTCGCGATTTCGCATTACTCATCCTCCTCCGGCACAGCCGGATGATCCGCCAGAATTTCCGCAAGCCGCGCATAGCCCTGCTCGAGCGTCATCGCTTCGTCCTTGCGCTGTGCCAGGAACGCATCGAGCGCCGGCTGAAAATGGATCGCCTCGTCCACCTGCGGGTCGGCACCGGGCCGGTAGGCACCGAGCCGGATCAGTTCTTCCATATCGTCATATGTGGCGAGCAGATTTCGGGCACGGCGAATGAGGAGGTTTTCCTCCTCGCGGTTACAGCCCGGCATGGTGCGCGAAACCGATTTCAGCACATTGATCGCCGGATAGCGCCCTCGCTCGGCAATCGAGCGCTCCATGACGATATGCCCGTCGAGAATGGACCGCACCGCATCGGCCACCGGCTCATTATGATCGTCGCCATCCACCAGCACGGTGAAAAGGCCGGTGATGGAGCCACTACCCGTCCCCGGCCCTGCGCGCTCGAGAAGTTTCGGCAATTCCGCGAATACGGTCGGCGTATAGCCCTTGCTGGTGGGCGGCTCGCCGGTCGCAAGGCCGATTTCGCGTTGCGCGATGGCAAAGCGCGTCACGCTGTCCATCATGCAGAGCACATCCTGGTCCTTGTCGCGAAAATACTCGGCAAGCGTCAGCGTCATGAGCGCGGCCTGGCGGCGCATCAGCGCCGGCTCGTCGGATGTCGCCACAATCACGACGGAACGCGCCAGGCCCTCGGGTCCCAGG
>CAYSVF010000281.1:0-4206 GCA_964434415.1 uncultured Parvibaculum sp. | reverse complement strand
GACAGAGCCAACCGCCCGGGCGGCATTTCCGGAGGAGGGTCCGCGCATGAATGAGGTCCTCCTGCCGCCGCTGATCTATGGCCTCGGCGCCATCTCCATCCCGTTTCTTCCCGCGGGCAGGCTTCGGCAGGCATTGATGCTGGCCGTACCGGTCCTAGCCTTCGCGCTGATCGGCAATCTGCCTTATGGCGACTATGCCGTCTTCAACGCGGCCGGACTGCATATCGGCTTGCTGCGCATCGACGCCCTGTCGTGGATTTTCGCGCTGATCTTCTCGATCGCGGCCTTCATCTCGCTTCTCTATGCCTGGCATGTCGACGACCGCGTCCAACAGGTAACGACGCTGCTCTATGCGGGCTCGGCCATCGGCGCGGTTTTCGCCGCCGACCTCGTTTCGCTTTTCGTCTTCTGGGAAGGCACGGCGATCGCTTCCGTCTTCCTGATCTGGGCGCGGCGCACCGAAGGCTCCTACCGGACGGGCATGCGCTATCTGGTCATTCAGGTATTTTCCGGCGTGCTGCTGCTGGCGGGTACCGTCCTGATGTATCGCGATACGGGCTCGGTCGCCTTCAATGCGATGACGCTCGGCAGCACCGCCACCTGGTGCATCTTTATCGCCTTCGGCGTGAAATGCGCCTTCCCGCTGCTGCATAACTGGCTGCAGGATTCCTATCCCGCCGCCACCGTCACCGGCACGGTGACCCTGTCCGCCTTTACGACCAAACTTGCGGTCTACGCCCTTGCGCGCGGGTTCCCCGGCACCGAACTGCTGATCTATATCGGCGCGGTGATGACGCTTTTTCCGGTCTTCTTCGCCGCCATCGAGAACAATCTCCGCCGTGTGCTTGCCTACAGCCTCAACAACCAGCTGGGCTTCATGGTAGTTGGCATCGGCATCGGCACACCGCTGGCGCTGAACGGCACGGTGGCGCATGCCTTCTGTCACATCCTCTACAAGGCGCTCCTCTTCATGAGCATGGGCGCCGTGATGTATCGCACGGGCACCTCGAAAGCCTCGGAACTGGGCGGCCTCTACAAGTCCATGCCGTTCACCATGGTCTTCTGCATCATCGGCGCGATGTCGATTTCCGCCTTCCCGCTCTTTTCCGGTTTCGTGTCGAAGAGCCTCATTCTCTCCGCCAGCGCGGATAACGGGTATTTCTTCATCTGGCTGGCGCTCATCACCGCCTCGGTCGGCGTGCTCGAGCATTCCGGCATCAAGATCCCCTATTTCACCTTCTTCGCGCATGACAATGGCTGGCGGGTGAAGGAAGCGCCGATCCATATGCTGCTCGCCATGGGCATCGCCGCCGCCTTCTGTGTCGGCATCGGCGTCTTTCCGGGGCTGCTCTACCAGTACCTTCCCTACAAGATGGAAGCCTATGTGCCCTACACCACGACGCATGTGGTCACACAGCTCCAGCTTCTGATTTTCGCGGGGCTCGCCTTTGCGCTGCTCATCCGCTACCGGCTCTATCCGGCGGAAATCCGCGCGGTGAATCTCGATACGGACTGGATCTACCGCCGCATGCTGCCGATCATCGTCGGATTTTTCGCAGCCATGATCGGCACCATCTGGAGGGCCGTCGGCCAGCTCACCCAGTACTACGTCACCAGTCTCATCCGGGGCATATACGCAACCCACGGCCCCCATGGCCCGCTTGCCCGCACCTGGCCCAGCGGATCGATGGTCCTCTGGGTTGCGGTGATCCTTGGTATGACCGTGCTACTCACCTATGTTTGACGTCTGCTCCGGCTGGCGGAAAAGCAGGTAATCGAAATAAGGAGACGCGCCCATGGAAATGTCAGGCGAATACACGATCCCGGCTCCGCGCGACAAAGTCTGGGCCGCGCTCAACGACGCCGCCATCCTGCAGCAATGCATTCCGGGCGCCGAAACCGTCGAACAGACGGCGGATGACGCCTTTGCAGCGACTGTGAAAGCCAAGGTCGGCCCCGTGAGCGCCCGCTTCAAGGGCAAGGTGCAGCTTACCAATATCGATCCGCCGAACGGCTACACGATTTCCGGCGAAGGGTCCGGCGGCGCGGCGGGGTTCGCCAAAGGCTCCGCGGACGTATCGCTCGAGGACACCGCCGATGGCGGCACCAAGCTTTCATACAAGGTAAAGGCACAGGTCGGCGGCAAGCTCGCCCAGATCGGCCAGCGTTTCATCGATTCCACGGCCGCCAAAATGTCGGAAGAATTCTTCTCGAAATTTTCGCAGGTTGCCGGCCAGAAGGAACCTGAATCCGCGCCCGAGGAAAGCGCGGGCGACGAACTGCCGGAAATCGTGGAAGAAGCCTCCCATGGCATCGAGGGGAAATCGCCCGATCATGATGCGATTTCGCCCACCGGTTCGCCGCTCCTCCCCGACGAGGAAGCCGGCTTCAGCATTTCGCCCTGGGTGTGGGGACCGCTCATCATCGTCGCCGTGGTTGTCGTCGCGTTGATTATCGGCCTCTAGCCCCTTCAAGCGGCCATGTTTGTCGCCGCAAAACTTGACGAGAAGTGACCGAAAGCAGAGACTCGTTCAGTCGGCAGCGCGTTGCTGCCGGTTCACAAGGCCCGATCCGCTGAATTTTCAGAAGAGGCCAAACTCGACGGGAGGTCGCGTATGTCCGTTGTCGCAATGACGGTCAATGGCAAGTCTGTAAGTGCCGATGTTGAACCCCGCACGCTGCTGGTCACCTATATTCGCGAGGCGCTCGGCCTGACGGGTACGCATATCGGCTGCGACACCAGCCAGTGCGGTGCCTGCGTCGTGCATGTGGACGGCAAGGCGGTGAAGAGCTGCACCATGCTGGCAGGCCAGGCCGAAGGCGCCGAAGTGACGACCATCGAAGGCCTTGCCGAGAATGGCGAACTGCATCCGGTGCAGAAGGCATTCCGGGAACATCACGGGCTTCAATGCGGCTACTGCACACCGGGCATGATCATGACGGCGGTCGATATGATCCGCCGCAAACCGGACCTCGATGAGGAAACCGTACGCGAGCAGCTGGAGGGGAATATCTGCCGCTGTACCGGTTACCACAACATCGTGAAAGCAATTCTGGCGGCATCGAACGAAATGCGCTGAGGCGCAGACACATATCCGGGGAGGAGGAGCGCCATGACGGCAGAGATTTCTGAAACCGGTATCGGCAAGCCAGCGCGCCGGAAAGAGGATTTCCGTTTCATCACCGGCAGCGGCCACTACACCGACGACATCAATCGCCCGCATCAAACGCATGCGAGCTTCCTCAGATCGCCCCACGCCCACGCCAAAATCCGCTCCATCGACACGAGCGAGGCCGAGAAGGCGACGGGCGTTCTCGCCATTTTCACCGGCAAGGACATCGCCAGGGACGAACTGGGCGGCCTGATCTGCGGCTGGACGGTGACCTCGAAAGACGGCGAGCCGATGAAGGTCGGCCCGCATCCCGTCCTCGCGCTCGATACCGTGCGCTATGTCGGCGATCACGTTGCCATGGTCGTCGCCGAGACGCGTGAACAGGCGGAAGCCGCTGCCGAGCTCATCGATGTGGATTACGACGCCCTGCCCGCCACGGTTTCTCTCGTCACCTGCCAGAATGACGATGCACCGCAGGTTCATCCGGAAGCGCCGCGCAATACCTGCTTCGAATGGGAACTCGGCAACAAGGACGAAACCGAAGCCGCCTTTGCGAAGGCGGATCGCATCGTTTCGCTCGATCTGGAAAACAACCGCCTGATACCAAATGCGATGGAACCGCGCGCGGCCATCGGCGAGTTCGACAAGGGAACCGGGGATTACACGCTCTGGACCACGAGCCAGAACCCTCATGTCGCCCGCCTCGTCCTTTCCGCTTTCGTCGGCGTCGCGCCGGAACACAAGCTGCGCGTGATCGCGCCGGATGTCGGGGGCGGTTTCGGTTCCAAGATCTTCATCTATGCCGAAGAAACCGCCTGCGCCTGGGCATCCGCGAAAGTGGGCCGCCCGATCAAATGGACGGGCAACCGTTCGGAAGCGTTCCTGTCCGATGCGCATGGCCGCGACCATCTGAGCCATGCGGAACTGGCGCTCGACGCCGATGGCAAGATGCTGGGCCTGCGCGTGAAGACGATCGCCAATCTCGGCGCCTATCTCTCCACCTTCTCCGCCGCCGTGCCGACCTATCTCTATGGCACGCTGCTCTCCGGCCAATACGACCTGCCGGCCATTCATGTCGAAGTAGACGGCGTTT
>CAYSVF010000280.1:0-4210 GCA_964434415.1 uncultured Parvibaculum sp. | reverse complement strand
GGCATATGCGTCATGCTTTCGGGCTGTTTTGGCGGATTGCCCCGCGTCGAGAACAGGCCCATTCCGTTTCAGAATCTGGGACATGACTGGCACAGGCATTTCGAGTACGGCCTTCAGTTGCTGGAAGACGACAGCCTTGCGGTCAACAAGAACGTCTTTGCCCGCGCGGCCTTCTCAAGCGCGGCACGCTTCTCCCAGGATTATGCACCGGCCTATGTGGGACTCGGCGTTTCCGAGATGTCCCTGGGAAATTTCGCCTCGGCACAAATCGCCTTTCTGAATGCCGCGCTGATCGACGACCGCAGCACATACTGGGCATTGTCCGCCATCGCCGCACTGAAGAATGGCGATGAAATCGTCGCCCGTTCCCTTTTCGATGCTATGCTGGCCTCGCATACACAAAACGACGACCTCGCCAGCCGCTTCATCCGCGCCGTCTACCTGCCGGGCGACACGACCTATTCTAATCCGATCGCGACCATTCCGCATGAGGTCGATAACGCGCGAATAGAGAAAGGCCTGACATGCGACAAGAACACCAAAGATGACATCTGCCGTAACCTCAACATCGTTGCAAATATCTATTTCGTTCGGCGTTATTCCACGGATTCCAAATCGAGGGGAACTGACTTCTTCAACGATTTGACGGTGCAGCTCGGGGCAACGCGCACTCAGGACTGGCAGAAAGAATCCGGAGACTCCACTGTCAGCATACTGAGTGAGCTGTCTCTTTCGATCCCCGAAATCGAATATGCCGTGCGCCTCACGCCGCAGAATGTGAACAGCAGCGTATACGTGAATGCGGCGCCATCGGTGATTACCTCGATCGGCGAGGAGTCCGAAATTCACGAAGGATCGAACAAGACCATCCTCTACAATTCCACAGGCGATGCCGACCAGTACACGGCCGAAACCGGTCTGACGCTGAACCTCAAGCCGGAGCTTGCGACACCCGATTACGTGAACCTCAAATTGAGCTTCGAATTCAGTTCGCTCGGCACGCTGGAGCCGTCTTCCTCGGCTCAGGTTCTGGACGTGTCGAAGAACACCTATGCGATCACCGGCTACTTCCCTTACGGCAAACCCATCGTCCTTGGAACGGTTGCCAGCGGGACGCAACAATATGACGGAACGGGCCAGACCGGGTTGAACCGTGTTCCGCTCGTCGGCGGCGCTTTCGGCAAGTCCGAAGATAGAGTATCCGCCTCCGACACGATGGTCATCGGTGTCTTGTCGGAGCCAACCGCGTTCCACGGTTCACACGAAAAACAGGTGCTTGAGGCCATGCATTCCATGGGGGTCAAGATCACCCCGCACGAGACCATCGAACGGCGGAGAATCCTGCATCAGGCGCCAGACATCTATGCTTTTGGACTGCGCTTCCTTAAGACTCACGCCAGGGTGAAGATCAATTAACAATTTCTTGCCGGATCGGAATCCATCCGGACCTGCCTCTGTCGATACGCCCAGGCATTCGGCTCCTGATGCCACCAGCTTCTAAATCTGGACGCGGGGAATACTGTCGCGCCAGGGCTACAAATTCCGCGCGGCCCTCTCGAGCAACTCACCCGGTTCCACCTTGAGGATTTTCGCGAGCTTTGCCAGGATCACGATGGTGGGATCGCGGATGCCGCGCTCCATTCCGCTGATATAGGTGCGATGCGGGCCGCTCTCGAAGGAAAGTCCTCCGGGGACCAGTCCTTTTCGGCGCGTATCCGGCGGACGTTGAGTCCCAGCTACCTGCGAATGTCCGTGCGTCAAAGAGACGGCGCTGCAGACAGTCGTTCTACAGCCAATATCTTCAATAATGACGAGCTAGGTGGAATCTCATTCATTTGTAGGTATCTGAACGCTAGGATAATACACACTCAGTTGATACCTAGAAATCAACGGGAGGCATAGCTTTCATGGGGCTGACCGGATCAAGGCTTTCTTGTTCCAACGTTTTTCCTTCAGGCGACATGAGCCAGGACCACAACTCCCGCAGCTCATCGCAAGCTAGTTTCGGAACCTTCGTCACGATCTTTCCCGCACGAAAGACAGCCTCCGGCTGCCCCTCGACGACGTCTCGTGACATTTGGTGCGGCATCACATCGAGCCCGGCACTTTTGGCGATTTCCAGCACGGTAGAAGCAATCCTTAGCCCCGCTTCGTCGACGTCCCCCCAATGGAATGCCGTCGCCTCCGTCTGCTGCATCACCACGTCAATGTAGGCCTGGCGCCAACTCTTGGATGGGAATCCCGCACTGTAAAAGACAATCCCGTTATCTTTCACTTCCCGTGCATAACGAACGAACGAAACCCAGTTCTCGACGGAGAGAATATAGTCCGCCTTTTGAAATTTGAACGCTCGGATCTCTTCAGGCGGAAACCCCATGTAACTGACCGGGAGTGACTTGGGTGCCGCAACGAAGACTGCCTGCGACAACTTCTCCGCGCCCAGTTCCCCTAGAAACTCCCGCGCGGACCGCCCGTCCCGGTCACGACCACTCAAGGCCGCAGCAACGACCGCCACCAGATCTTCGGAGCGTTCGAACGCCTTGGAAGAACAGCCTGCGGCCAGAGACAAGGTGCGATAGTCGATCGTCCTGTCCAGACGTATAAGCTCTCGCGCTATCTTCACTGCGTTGCCTAGATCTTCGGTATCCCCGGGAGCCAGGCGCACATCAGAACCAACCCAAGCTACATTTCGCGACCAGGACGACTCGATCTCTTCGAGTATTTGCCTCAGCCCCTCTTCCGCCTCCTCCTTGATGCCCTCCAACCGATTGGCGCTGCTCTCCCAGGACGGCACCCTTCCCAATCGCTGATACGCGGCTTCCGGCGAGAGGAGCTTAAACTTTTCGATCATCCCTCCTGGTGTACGTTTGCGCCGGCATTCAATGATCCCCGCCACTTCCATCTCAGCCAGCTCCTTCTCGAGTTTTGCCACCGCCGCATGCGTCTTCTCGACGGCAAGATTCACGAAAACCCGATCGGACTTTCGGTTGCGCTCATACTTGTCGAGCGCCTGCGCGAGGTATTCGTCGGCAGTGGTCATTCGGCCGCCTCAGACGCCATCCTTTTCTGAAGCTCTTCCTCGCTCCAGTTGTCCGGGTTCTCCTTCCTCAACGCTTCGCGTGCCCCTTCCTTGAGATACATCGGCTTCACGTATGAGTATTTGTCCGAGCGACGAATATCGAGAATCGTATCGACCACTTCCGCAACCACCTGCCGCTTGTCCGGCGGAGCGGCGAGAATAGTCTGAAGCTGGAGCGACCCGAAAAAATCGATGAGCTTGCGCTGCGTCGGTCCATCCAGGCGAAGGAACGCTTCATCGAACATCGCCACACCAAAGGGCGCCTCCACAGACTTCACGCTGCCGTAGTAGACGGCAGCCAACGCTGCACCAATCGCGATATAGGCCGGCGCCCCGAGCTCACCACCGGACCCTGTGCCCGCTCGGTCGCTCGAATTCGTCTCGTATCCGGTCGAAACGTCCTTCGAGATCAGGTCGAACACGTTGTAATTGCGATAGTCCTCGTAATAGGTGAGATCCATCGCGTCATCTTCGAGCATCTGCTCTATGATCTCGAAAGCTGCTTCATATTCGTCATCATTGCTGCCGGTCGCACGAAACAGCGGCAATGCAAATGACGCGTCTTCCTGCGCTTTCTTCGCAAGGCGCACGATCGGCGCAAGGTTCGGCGCCATGTGACTGCTGAACCTATAGGTCTTGTTGATGAACACGCGACCGGAAAGGTTCTTGTTCAGATCGCGCACCGCCTTATCGGTCGCGTCCAATCTGGATTGGATCTGTCCAAGAAACTCCTTCTTGAAGATATCCTCGGCACTTTCGGCTGCGTGGCGCATTTCGCGTTCTTTCTCGAGCAGCACATTGTCTCGAATCCGCGCGACCTCAGCATCCACATACTCGCCGATCGATTGAATCGTCTCGAAGTCACTCTCCGGCCGAGCCAACGCAAATTCGATGAAATACCGGCCAATCCCCTTATCGCTTTCCCGAATTTCTCCACGAAGCCGGATCACCTCCCTGTCCGCCTCAAGCCTTCTGTCTTCTGCTTTCTCGGTGACGTTGGTGTATTTTCGGCCACAACCCGTCCGTCGGGCAAAGTCGTGCATGCGCACCAAGCCTGAGAGCACACGTTCCCCATTCGTCGTGCCGAACTGCCCGCTATTCCGGAGAAACTTTTCACGCGCTTCTTCTGCC
>CAYSVF010000279.1:0-4221 GCA_964434415.1 uncultured Parvibaculum sp. | reverse complement strand
GAACGGCCTCATGCCCGTTCCCGGCAAGAGCCGCCATCAACTAGCCCGCATCGGCTTCCGGTCTTGTGACTAGGAGCCGCATATCACCTCATATGGTCTGGAAAAACTGGGGCCCGGCGCGGGATTTGAGTTCCTCGCCGGCTTCGATACCGAGACTTTCCGCCTCGCCGGCAAGGCCTTCGCGCGAGGTCTCGATCACTTCCGCCCCGTCCGGGGTCAGGATCATGCCGGCAAGCCGCATCCGCTTGCCGGAAATTTCCGCCAGCGCCGCGATCGGTGTGCGGCAGGAACCGTCCAGCACGCGCAGCAGCGCACGCTCCGCCGTGACGCGCAGCCCCGTCGCCGCATGATGGATCAGGGAAAGCGCTTCCGCCGCTTCATCGTCATCGGCGCGGCGCTCCACGCCCACCGCGCCTTGGGCGACGGCGGGAAGAATTTCGTCGCTCGAAAGCGGCGCCGTCACGCGGTCCGTCAGCCCCATCCGGGTGAGCCCGGCCATGGCGAGCAGCGTCGCATCGGCCACGCCCTCTTCGAGTTTCCGCAGCCGCGTATCCACATTGCCGCGAAAGGGAACGATCTTGATGTCGGGCCTCCGGAGCTTCACCTGGGCGGCGCGCCGGAGAGACGACGTGCCGACCACCGCGCCTTCCGGCAGCTCGGCAAGGGAACCGGCCTTGAACGACAGAAAGGCATCGCGCGGATCCACCCTTTCCAGAATGCAGTCGATCAGCAGCCCGTCCGGCAGCACGGTCGGCATGTCCTTCATGGAATGGACGGCGATATCGATGCTCTTGTCGATGAGCCCGTCCTCGATTTCCTGCGTGAAAAGGCCCTTGCCGCCCAGTTCCGACAGGTTGCGGTCCTGCACCCGGTCGCCCTGCGTGGAAATGACGACGACCTCGGTTGCCTCTTCCACCGGACGGCCCAGCGCCGCCGCAAGCCGCGCCGCGACATCGTTTGCCTGAATGAGCGCGAGCTTGGACCCGCGTGTGCCGATACGATAGCGGCGTTGCATGCGTCTTCCCGTTGCTGTAAGCGCCCATTCCGATGGCGCGCGAAACTCCGACGGGCCCCTTATATAGTGTTTCGAGCCTCTTTCGAGAGGGGCGCTTAGCCGCATTCGCGAAAGAAAACCCGGGAAAGGCACCGCACGTGCAACCCACATTGACCGTTCTGGGCATCGAGACGAGCTGCGACGAGACCGCGGCGGCCGTGGTGCGCCTGGAGCCCGGCGAAACGGCCATCGGCACGCAGGGGCGGATTCTTTCCAATGTGGTGTTTTCCCAGATCGAGGATCACGCGCCCTATGGCGGCGTGGTGCCCGAAATCGCCGCCCGCGCCCATATCGAGCATCTGGACGGGCTGATCGAGCGCGCGCTTTCCGACGCCGGGCTCGGCTGGGACGATCTCGACGGCATCGCCGCGACCTCCGGGCCGGGCCTTATCGGCGGCGTGATCGTGGGCCTGATGACCGCCAAGGGGATCGCCGCCGCGCGCGGCCTGCCGCTGATCGGCGTCAATCATCTGGAGGGCCATGCGCTCACCGCGCGGCTGACCGACCGCCTGCCCTTTCCCTATCTGCTGCTGCTCGTCTCGGGCGGCCACAGCCAGCTTCTCATCGTGGAGGACGTCGGAAAATACCGTCGCCTCGGCACCACCATCGACGATGCGGTCGGCGAGGCCTTCGACAAGGTCGCCAAGCTGATGGGGATCGGCTATCCCGGCGGCCCGGCGGTGGAAAAGCTGGCAAAGAAAGGCGATGCGGCGCGTTTTGCCTTCCCCCGCCCGCTCCTCAACAAGCCCGGCTGCGATTTTTCCTTTTCCGGTCTCAAGACCGCGGTGCGTCAGGCGATCGACGCCTTCGACCCGCTGACGGACAAGGACAAGGCCGATATCGCCGCCTCCTTCCAGGCCGCCGTGGCCGATGTGCTCTCCGACCGGGCGGAAATCGCGATGGCGCAAGCCGATCTTGTGATCCCGGAAGGAAAACGCCGGTTTGCCGTGGCGGGCGGCGTTGCCGCCAATATGGCGCTGCGCGAACGCCTCCTCGGAACGGCCCATGCCTGCGGCTATGAATTCGTCACCCTGCCCCTGAAACTCTGCACCGACAATGCGGCCATGATCGCCTGGGCGGGTGCCGAACATCTGGCCCGCGGCGAAACCGACACGCTGGAGGTGGCGCCCCGCGCCCGCTGGCCGCTCGACCCCGACGCCGCCCCCGCGCGCGGCGCGGGCGTAAAGGCCTAGTCCCGCACAAAAAAAGCCCCGATACCGGGGGGCGGTATCGGGGCAAATGGACCTCAAACAAGGCCCGGGGGGTCGCCGGCTTTCCATAGGGGGAGGGTGAAAGCCGGCTGAGGGAACGCGTTTGAAAGGCGACGAGCCAGGGGGAAGGGCCCCTCGCCTCACATTGTCGGTGCGACGCCACCCGACATCAGGATCAGCGAAACCGCATAGGCGGCGAGGACGACGGCGGCGGCGAGGCCAGTGCCCCGGTCCAGAAGCTCGTCCAGATTGCCTGCGATGTGTTTCATGTTCCGATCCTTGATGGCGGCCGACGGCTTGGCGGCCGGGCGACCCGGCCTGCCGAAATTCTCGACGCCTCAGGCGCCGTACTGGGTCACGACCTGCGCAAAGAGCGCGACCGCGTAGCTCGCAAGCGTGAAGGCGGCGAGCTTGTAGGAAACCTTGCGGGGCTGAATGTTCATCATGTGTCTTCTCCTGTGCCTGAAGGAGGGCAGCGTTTCGGCGCTCTCCAGTGCCGATGACGGGGATTTAGGCGCCCCCTGAACAAAAAACAATGAACAAAACAAAAAATATTCACCGTTCAGCATTCATGTTGCCGCAATGCAACAACATTTTGCACAGAGAAAACAGGTTAAATAATATATTTCAATGCGTTAGGCCATTTGCTGCAATCGCACCAAGCTGGAAGAAATTTTGTGCGATGCGAAATTTTTGGCCTTCATGCCTCTTCGGGGAGGCTCTCGAGAGCTTGAACACCCGGATCGGCCAGCTCGATTCCGGCCATCAGCGCGGCCGAGATCATCGCGTAGACACCCTTCAGTTCGCGCTCCAGCTGTGCCAGCGACAGGCTGGTGAAGAGCTGGGGATACATGAACTTCATGGTGGCGGACTGGATGATTTCCGCGAAAAAGGCTGGATCGGCGACCCTGAACTCGCCGGACGCGTTCCCGAATTCGATGATCCGCTGCAGCACTTCGCGCTCGCGCTTCATCCCTTCATTCAGGAACTGCGGACGTTCCGTGGCGATGATATGCGCCATTTCCACGATTTTCGGATCCTGTTCCAGCGTGTGGAAGGTCTCTCGCAAATCCTGAAACAGGAAATCGTAAAGCCGCTCCGCCGCGCTACGGCCGGGCCGGGTCAGGATATGAGACAGGGCCGCCGCGTTCTGAATCGACGCATTGCGGCAGATTTCCTCGGCAATATCGAGCTTGCCCGGAAAATAGCGATAGATATTACCCGGCGACATCTCGCAGTCTTCTGCAAGCTCGGCCATGGTTGTCTTCGTGTAGCCGTAATGCTTGAAACGGCTGCGGGCGGCTTCGATGATTTTTGTTCTGGGATCGTCGCTATCTGTCATTTGAACGATTATAAGCAAGATCATTGAACGATCAATGAACCGTTCAATCTTCAGCCGCGTGTTCCGGGCGGCGAAATACGAGGGGTCCAATGCGGCAGTTTGAGAAAATCGGCGTCATAGGCGCAGGCGCCTGGGGAACGGCGCTGGCACAGGTGGCGGCGGAGGCCGGGCGCGACGTAACCTTATGGGCCCGCGAGCCGGACGTCGTCGACAGCATAAACGCCACACACGAAAATGCGACCTTCCTCTCCGGTGTGGAGCTCGATCGCGGCATCGACGCAACGGCCGATCTCGCCGGTGCCGCAAGCGCAGATGCGCTGCTGATCGTCACGCCCGCCCAGTTCGTGCGCGCCACGCTGAAGGAAATGGAGCCCCATCTGGCCCCCGGCACGCCCGTCATCCTCTGCGCCAAGGGGATCGAACAACGGACCGGCTCGCTGCCGACGCAGGTGCTGGCGGAAACGGCCCCGCAAGCCGCCGCCGCCGTTCTCTCCGGCCCGAGCTTTGCCCGCGAAGTCGCCATGGGCCTTCCCACCGCGGTGACGCTAGCCTGTGCCGATGAGGCGCTCGGCCGTGGGGGGGGGGGGGGGGGGGGGGGGGGCGCGCGGGGCGGC
>CAYSVF010000278.1:0-4229 GCA_964434415.1 uncultured Parvibaculum sp. | reverse complement strand
TCGGGCCCATCGGCGTGCAGACGAAAAACGGCGTCGTCGATATTGCCGTGGAAGACGAGGCGGAGGCCGTCGAGGCGGCCAAGCAATATCTTTCCTATTTCCAGGGGGCGCTGGGCGATTGGGACGAAGAGGATCAGCGCCTTCTCCGTCAGGCGATCCCGGAAAACCGGCTGCGCGTCTACGACATCTACAAGGTGATCGACCTGCTGGCGGACAAGGGTTCCGTGCTGGAGCTGCGCCGCGATTTCGGTATCGGCATCGTCACCGCGCTTGTCCGTATCGGCGGCAAGCCCATGGGGCTGATCGCCAACAATCCGAAATATCTCGCCGGCGCCATCGACGCCCCCGCCGCGGACAAGGCCGCGCGCTTCATGCAGCTTTGCGAGGCCTTCGGTCTCCCGGTCTTGTCGCTCTGCGACACGCCCGGCTTCATGGTCGGGCCGGATGTGGAGGCGGATGCGCAGGTGCGCCGCGTCTCGCGCATGTTCGTGACGGCGGCGAGCCTGACCGTTCCCTTCTTCACCGTCGTGCTGCGCAAGGGCTACGGTCTCGGCGCGCAGGCCATGGCGGGCGGCAGTTTCCATGCGCCCTTCTTCAACATCTCATGGCCGACCGGCGAATTCGGCGGCATGGGGCTCGAAGGGGCGGTGCGTCTCGGCTACAAGCGCGAGATGGAAGCGATCGAGGATCTGGAGGAGCGCGAGGCCTTCTTCCAGAAGATGGTCGCGAAATATTACGAGAACGGCAAAGCCATCAACATGGCCTCCTTCCTCGAAATCGACGAAGTGATCGACCCGATGGAAACCCGCCGCTGGGTGATGCGGGGCCTTGCCTCCGTGCCGCCGCGCCGCGAAGCGAAGCCCAAGCACCGGCCGTTCATCGACACCTGGTGAGAGCCGTTACGCGCTCTTGGCCCGGAAGCCCATATTGAAGGCGATGGAGACGCGGTTCTCCTCGCTCAGATTGGACTCGACCGCATGCTGCAGCCATGACGGAAAGACGATCAGCAGGCCGGCCGCGGCGCGGTATTGCAGGGCCTGGCTGTTCATTTTTGTCCGCTCCTTCACCGGATAGACGCTCATGATGCGCTCCCGAACCGGATCGTAGAATTCGATATTGCCGGCGCCCTCCGGCACCTTCGCATAATAGGTGCCGGACAGAATGGCATTGGGATGCACATGCGCGCGGTTGTAGTCGCGCGGCCCGTTCCTGTTGATCCACATCTCCTGGAAGACAAGGTCGAACCGGGTGAAATCGAAGGCGAGCCTTTTCGCGCAGCCGACGCAGGTCCGGCCGATAATCCCGCGAATCTCTGCAAGCTCCGGTCGTCTGTGCAGATCGGAGGGGCTGTGCCAGCCGCCGACATTCGACCGCGCCACATTGGGCAGCTCGCGCTCATATATGTCCATTGCGGAGAGAATATCCGCGTCGATCCGCTCATGGTCGAGAACCTTGCGCGGCCAGATCGGCGTTGAGAACCAGAGTTCCGGCGCATAGCCGTCCTCGGTATCGGGCGTCGGCGCGGCGGGCATGGCGGGGGCGGGGTCTGCGCCGTCGGCTTCCGGTGTCGAAAGCCGTCCATCCCGCTCAAGCGTATCCTGCATGTCGTTCCGTCTCGTTTTGAAGCTGACAATCAGGGAAACTATCACCGCGTTGCTCAGCGGGAGCGTGTCGATGCCGCCGATTTGGGGAGATCGTCCGGGCAGGAAGGAAGCCGGGCGGAAAGGGCGGGCCAGTGCGCCGCCCAGTCGCCCTGATGCTCCATATCGGAGAGAACGATCTGCCGCGCGCAATTCGGCACCGGCATGTGGCGGATGAAGCCGGCGGCGATCGCCGCCGGCACGATGCTGTCCTTGCCGCCGGAATAATGGATTTGAGGAAGCCCGGCGATTGTCGCCGCCACGCGGAGCGGGTCCAGCGATCCATAAAGCGGCGTCACATGGTGAAAGGCCGTAAAGGCGGCGCTATCGAGCGGCGCGGCTATGGTGACGAGGCTCGCGACATCGTCGCGGCGCGCCGCAAGCAGCGTGGCGATGGCGCCGCCGCCCGAATAGCCGACAAGGCGGATGGCAGGCGCCCGGGCCTGCGTCTTCAGCGTATTCACGGCCTGGTTCACCGCATCCACCACCTCTTCGCCATAGCGCGCCACGGTCCATAATTCCGTATGGCAGTTACGGGCCGCGCCGGCGCCTTCATACGTGCCGGTAAACTGGCACGGACGTGCGAGATAGGCGGTATTCGGCCCGGTATCGGCGGCGGCTATCCCGAGCATGGTCATGGAAACGGGTGTCGGGTCGTCGGAAGGCTCGTTCCGTGTTTTCCAGGCGGCGCCGTCTCCCTCGATGAAGACGGTGAGCGGTTCGCCGGGTGCGCGGATCTTTCTGAATCCAACCAGATCGAACCTTGTTGTCGCGATGCGGAACTTCTCAAGCCCCCCCTGCTGCGCCACGCTTGCAGCCTTGGTCTCCCGCTCTGCAAGCGGGGGAGCGCCTGCGCATCCGGCCAGGGTCAAGGCCAGCAGGCCGGTCGTCAATCGTATCAGATCGCCGCGCATATTCGTGAAACCCATGAGCTTGCGCTTCCTTTCCTGAGACGAGCGGTTCATGCGTCAGCAATCTTGTGGGTGGAGAGAAACGTGTCCAACGCGAAATCCGAAGTGAAGAAAGCCAAGTCCGGCAAGGAGCCGGAAAAAGAGGCTGCAAAAGAAGGGGCCGCCGCCGGCGCAACCGCCGACCATAAGAATGCGCCGGGGCAGGCGGCGCAACCGGCAAAACCCAAGACGCAGATTTCCTGCTCGCGCGGCTTTTCCGACTGGATGGCCCAGAACAATCTGTGCTTCGGCTTCACCTCCTATCAGTCCGGGCGGCTTTACCTTGTCGGACGCCTGCCGCGCGGAAGAATAAGTTTCCACGAAAGGCATTTCGTGCGGGCCATGGGCGTCGCCGCCACGCCGCAGCGGCTCTATCTGGCAAACCATTTTCAGATCTGGCGGCTGGAAAACATATTGCCCGCCAATGCCAGCGTAGACGGTTTCGACCGCAACTATGTGCCGAGAAACGCCCAGACGACCGGCGATCTCGACGTGCATGAAATGGGGGTCGACAGGAACGGCCGGATTGTTTTCGTGAACACGAAATATTCCTGCCTGGCTACGCCGAGCCTCACCCACAGTTTTCGTCCGATCTGGAAGCCGCCCTTCATCTCCCGCCTTGCGCCGGAAGACCGCTGCCACCTGAACGGCCTTGCCATGCAGGACGGAGAGCCGCGCTACGTGACGGCCGTCTGCAAGAGCGACATCGTCACCGGCTGGCGCGATCGGCGCGCCGAAGGCGGCTGCATCATCGATGTGACGACCGACCGGATCGTGACGGAAAAGCTTTCCATGCCCCATTCGCCGCGCCTGCATAATGGCAAGCTCTGGGTACTGAATTCCGGTCGTGGCGAATTATGCACGGTTGATCCCGATACGGGCGCCTTGGAGGCGGTTGCGTTTCTGCCCGGATTCTTGCGCGGGCTCGCTTTTGCGGGGCCTTATGCCTTTGTCGGGCTTTCCCTGCCGCGCGACGGATCGTTCTCCGGGCTGGAGCTGGATGGCGAGCTGGCCCGGCGCGATGCGGAGCCCTGGTGCGGCGTACAGGTCGTGGACACCCGCACGGGCGACATCGTGCAGTGGATCAGGCTGACCGGCGAGGTGAGAGAGCTCTTCGATGTCTTCGTCCTGCCGGGCGTGCGAAATCCCATGGCGACGGGGCTGATGGACAGCCAGATCCAGAGTCTGGTGACCATAGAAAACTGGGCGCCGGAGGATTTGCCGGCGGGCAGGGTTCCGGGCGGGGGCGACGCCGAACGGGTGCCAGCGCCTGAGAAGCCGGCGCCTGAAATGACGGCCGACGCCGTCGCGGAAGACGCCTGACAAGCTAATCAGTAAACAGATCGTTAGGAAAATTTCAGCGCGGCCGGCATTTGTCGGCCGCGCTTTTCATGCGTGACCGGTCACGCACCATGTTGGATCGAATATGGATACGAAAGGCGTCGCAGAGCCGCACATCCTTGTTGAGTGTGCGCATCGCCGGGCTCGATACTCCGAGCCACGTTTATGAGTCCTGCATGCCGACGTATCGATGGAATTGGGCACTCCGGAGATACGGGCGGATGCGACCGTTACCTTTGGGGGAAATGAATGAGCCGCAACAAGCGCACGCCCGCAACCGCATTGTCTTCGTCGAAGA
>CAYSVF010000277.1:0-4238 GCA_964434415.1 uncultured Parvibaculum sp. | reverse complement strand
TAGATGCCGCGCGACTTCATGCCGACGAAACGGTTTTCCAGCAGGTCGAGACGGCCGATGCCGTTGGCGCCGCCCAGTTCGTTGAGCTTCGTGAGCAGCGTCGCCGGGCTCATCTTTTCGCCGTCGATGGCGACCGCGTCGCCCTTTTCGAAATCGACCTCGATAACCGTCGGCTTGTCGGGAGCCTCTTCCGGCGAGACGGAGCGGCTATAGACATATTCCGGCGCATCCTCGAACGGGTCTTCCAGCACCTTGCCTTCGGCGGAGATGTGCAGAAGGTTCGCATCGACGGAGAAGGGCGCTTCGCCGCGTTTGTCCTTGGCGATCTGGATCTGGTGCTTTTCGGCAAACTCGATGAGCTTGGTGCGGGAGTTCAGATCCCATTCGCGCCAGGGGGCGATGATCTTGATGTCGGGGTCGAGCGCGCCATAGCCGAGTTCAAAGCGGACCTGGTCGTTGCCCTTGCCGGTCGCGCCATGGCAGACGGCGTCGGCGCCGGTCTCATGCGCGATCTCGATCTGGCGTTTGGCGATGAGCGGCCGCGCGATGGAGGTGCCGAGCAGATAGACGCCCTCATAGACCGCATTGGCGCGGAACATGGGAAAGACGTAGTCGCGGACGAATTCCTCGCGGAGATCCTCGATATAGATCTCCTTGATGCCGAGCATTTCCGCCTTCTTGCGGGCGGGCTCGAGTTCTTCGCCCTGGCCGAGATCGGCGGTGAAGGTCACCACCTCGCAGCCATAGGTTTCCTGAAGCCATTTCAGGATCACGGATGTGTCCAGCCCGCCGGAATAGGCGAGTACGACCTTTTTCACGTCTTTCACGTCGTTCATCGACGTCGCTCCGATAGATTGGGATTGGCGGCTACCTGTTCGGGCAGGCCGCATTGCGGCGCACTATAGGCATATTGAGAGGCCGCACAACCGGGGCGTTTATTCGCCCTCTCCCCGTCGTCTAGTCTTCCGCAGGGCCCCTGAGAACCCGGCCCATGCGACGGACCAGCAGATAGATCACAACGATGAAGAGCGGGCCCATAACGGCCTTCCAGATGAGCGGATCGCCGGGCAGGGCCTTGCCGAAGGGGGCCTCATGCAGGGCCTCCAGCGGATAGGCGAGGATGCTCAGCAGGTAATAGGCGATGGCGACGGCGGAGAGGCCTTCCACCATCTCCTGCAGGCGGAGCTGGAGCCTCACGCCCCGCTCCACAGAGCCCAGAAGCCGCTGATTTTGCTCCTGAAGGGCGATATCGACCCGGGTTCTGAGCAGCTCCGATGCTCGGCCGATATGCTCCGACAGCGTGTTGAGGCGGCGGCTGACCGCCTCCACGGTGCGCATGGCGGGGCGGAGGCGCCGAGTTACGAAGGTCGAAATCTGCTGGTAGCCCTCCATTTTCGCCTCGCTGAGTTCGCCGAGGCGGCGCTCCACCAGCTCGTAATAGGCCCGGGAGGCCGAAAACCGGTATTCGGTATGGGCCGACAGCCTTTCGGCATGGGCGGCCATCTCGGTCAGCCGCGCCAGTTGCTTCTGCTCGCCGTCCAGCCCCCGGATCGTGGCTGTTTCGGCGGCGATTTCGGCCAGCGCCGCTTCCATATCGCCGATCTCCGGGGTGACCTCCCGGGCCAGCGGAAAGCCCAGAAGGGCCGTCATCCGGTAGGTTTCGATCTCGATCAGGCGCTGCAGCATGCGGCCCATCCGGCCGGGGCGCAGGCTCTCATTGGCAATCAGGATGCGGCCGAAGCCGTCCTCGTCGAGGCGGAGATCCGTCCAGGCGGTGGCCAGGCCCTGCGCGAGGCGGGAGCCGGTCAGCTTGTTTTCACCGAAAACCGAGGGCAGGAGCGGCTCCATTTCGGCCTCCGGGCGCGGCATGACGGCGATTTTCACCGCGGTCAGGATTTCCCCGTCGAAGAGCCCCGCGGCGCTGTCGGGCAGATCGGAGAGCGGTGCGCAGGCGAAGACCTCCTCGGGCGTCATCGCGCCTTCCAGCGGCTTGAAAAAGGTATAGGTCGAGAATTCGGTGTGCCGCTCCCAGACGAGGCGGACGGGCCCGAGATCGTGCGACAGGTGGTTCCCGAAATCGCGGGTCAGGGCCGCGCCCATTTCCTCGGCCAGTTCGCCGATCCGCTCGCGTTCGGCCTGCGCGCCGCGCTCGCCCGTCAGGACGGCGAAATGGGTGCAGAGAATCTGGCCTTCCACATCGGTGGGCGGGCGGCTGTGAACCTCTTCATGGAGGCCGCGGCGAAGCGAATATTCGGTGAGGCTCTTGAGAGAGAGCGGCATGCAGGCGGTTCCGGTTGTTGTCTGTCCTGTCGTGGCGCCGGCGATCCTATCAGATCGCGGAACGCTGCGGGGTGGCTGCCGCAATCGGCATCCGGCTGTGCTAGGCTTTGGGCATATTGGAGAAGGGGCCATACCATGTTCACCGTCGGAATCATCGTCCTCATCGTTCTCGTGGCCGGTTATGGCTGGTATGTCAGCCTGATCTCGCGGCGCAACAAGGCGCGGGAGGCGATGTCCTCCATCGATGTGCAGCTCCGCAAGCGCTTCGATCTCGTGCCCAATGTCGTGAAGCTCGCGCAGAACTTCATGACGCATGAGAAATCGCTGCTGACGGACCTGACCGCACTCCGCGCGCGGGTGGACCAGCCCTACAAGCGCGACGACCCCGACGAAGTGAAGGCGCATCTCGACGCCTCGAAGAAGCTCGATGCGGGGCTTCGCCAGCTTTTCGCCGTGGCGGAGAATTATCCGCAGCTCCGCTCCTCCGACACGATCGTCCGGGCACAGGAAACCTTCGAGGAAGTGGAAGCGAATATCGCGGCGGCGCGGCGCTTCTACAATGCCTCGGTCACGCAGCTCAACAATGCCGTTGAGATTTTCCCCGGTAGCATCATCGCCAATATGGCGGGTGTACGTTCCATGCCCTTCTACGAAGTGGAAGAGGCGGCCCGCGCGCCTATCGATGTCGACGATTACATGAAGCCGGCCTGATCCGATGTCGCGGGAGATGCTGGATGCGGTGGCCGACGAGCGGGCGCGCGCGTTTGACGGGTTTCTGACCGCGGAGCTGGAACCCTGGCTTGTGGTGAAGGAAGGCGAGCGCGCAAAGATCGCGCAGCGCTCCTACATTCTCGCAGGCGCGGCCATTCTCTTCGCCATCGCCATGGCGCTGGCCCTGTCGACATCGATGGAACTTCAATTCGGCCTTTTCGCTGGTGGGTTCATCGGTATCGTGGGCACCGGGCTTGCGCTATGGCCGCTCAGCTCCTGGGGCAAGACATTCAAGGCCGACCTCTTTTCGCGTATCTTTCAATGGTTCGGCTATGAATACAGTCCGGATGCGCCGGTGACGCTGATGGAGCCGCTGCGCCGATGCGGAATCCTGCCCGGCTACGACAAGCGGCATCTGGAAGATCATGTCTGGGGCGAGATCGACAAGGCGCGTTTCGAGCTCGCCGACTGCAAGCTCGTCGAGGAGCACCGGGACAGCAAGGGCCGCACCAGCGAGACGACGGTGTTTCACGGCCTCATCGGCTATTTCACCTTTGCGAAGCCCTTCTCGGGCCGCACCGTGCTTCACAGCGATCACGGTACGATCTTCAATGCGCTGGGCAGCATCGGGCGCGATGGCGAGCGTGTGGTGCTGGAAGATCCGAAATTCGAGAATGTGTTCGAGGTCTATTCCACCGACCAGGTGGAGGCCCGCTACCTGCTGACGCCCGCCTTCATGGAGCGGCTATTGGCGATGCGCGACCGGCTGGGCGGACGCATGCAGGCGGTCTTTATGGACGAGAAGCTCTATCTCTCGGTTCATCTGGGCAAGGACCATTTTCGCAACCCGTCGGTCTTCACGCGCGTGGACGATCCGGAAAAGGTGGAACGTCTCGTCGCGCCCATCCTCTTCATCGCTTCCGCCGTGCGGATATTGAAACTCAATCAGGAGACAAGGGTGTGAGTGAAACAGTCGAATTCTGGTACGAGTTCGCCAGTACCTATTCCTATCCGGCGGCGATGCGGCTGGAAGATGCGGCGAAGAAGGCGGGCGTCGCCGTTCGCTGGCGGCCTTTTCTGCTCGGGCCGATTTTCAGCGCGCAGGGGTGGAACGACAGCCCGTTCAACATCTATCCCGCCAAGGGGAAGTATATGTGGCGTGATATGGAGCGTATCTGTGCCGCCCAAGGCCTGACGCTGAAGGAACCGGTGCGCTTTCCGCAGAACGGGCTTCGGGCCGCGCGTAC
>CAYSVF010000276.1:0-4255 GCA_964434415.1 uncultured Parvibaculum sp. | reverse complement strand
GCTCTGGCACCGGGCCGAGCGCGAGGCGGAAGCGGTCGGCGGCGAGGACATGAAACGGGAACTCGAAGCCCTCGCGGCATTGCAGGACCCGGACACGCTGCGCCCGCCGGACAATGCCGGGCTCCTGCCCGTCCTGCCGCTGGAGGTCGAGATGAACGGGCTCAAGGTCTCGCTCTTCACCGTGATCTCCACCTTCGGCACCGCGCAGGACGTGACGGCGGACGAGCTGCGCATCGAACAGCTTTTCCCGGCAGACGAAGCGACGGCCCGGCTTTTCGAAAGCATGGCCGGGGCGGCGTAGCGTGAAACAAAAAGCCGGTGCGGTTTCCCGCACCGGCTTCTGCTTGTCCCGGGAGACCCCGGAAAGCGTTTTAGGCGGCGTTGGCGCCGAGGACGGCCTTGGTTTCGAGGAACTCCTCGAAGCCCAGCTCGCCCCATTCGCGACCGTTGCCCGACTGCTTGTAGCCGCCGAAGGGCGCGTGGAGGTCCGGACCGGCTCCGTTCACATGGATCTGACCGGCGCGGATCTGCGCGGCGACCTTGTTGGCATGCGCGAGTTCGCCCTGCACATAGCCCGACAGGCCATAGACCGTGTCGTTGCCGATGCGGATGGCTTCTTCCTCGGTTTCATACGGCATGATCGCCAGCACCGGGCCGAAGATTTCCTCGCGCGCGATGGTCATGTCGTTGGTGACATTGCCGAACACGGTCGGGCGGACATAGAAGCCCTTGTTGAGGCCGTCCGGACGGCCGGTGCCGCCGGTAACGAGCGTCGCGCCTTCGTCGATGCCCTTCTGGATGAGGTCCTGGATCTTGTTGAACTGAACCTCGTTCACCACCGGGCCCATCGTCGTGCCTTCGGCGTTCGGGTCGCCGACCTTCACGCTTTCCGCCGTCGCCTTGGCGATCTTGAGGGCTTCGTCATGCTTGCCCGCCGGGACCAGCATGCGCGTCGGCGCATTGCAGGACTGACCGGAATTCTGCATGACGCCCATCACGCCGCCGGCGACCGCCTTTTCCAGGTCCGCATCGTCGAGGATGATGTTCGGCGACTTGCCGCCCAGCTCCTGCGCGACGCGCTTCACCGTGTCGGCGGCGGCCTTGGCGACAAGGATGCCCGCACGGGTGGAGCCGGTGAAGGACACCATGTCCACATCCGGGTGGCTGGAGATGGCCGCGCCCACGCCGGGGCCGTCGCCATTGACGAGGTTGAAGACGCCCTTGGGCACGCCCGCCGCGTCCATGATCTCGGCGAAGATATAGGCGTCGAGCGGCGCTTCTTCCGACGGCTTCAGCACGACGGTGCAGCCCGCGGCGATGGCCGGGGCGACCTTGCACATGATCTGGTTCATCGGCCAGTTCCACGGCGTGATGAAACCGCAAACGCCGATCGGCTCCTTGCGGAGCGTCGTCGTGCCGCGCTGCTCTTCGAACTCATAGCCCTTCAGGATCTCGATCATGGTGCCGAGATGCGCCACGCCCATGGCGGCCTGCGCCATCTGCGAGAGCTTGGCCGGGGCGCCCATTTCCATGGTGATCGCCTCGGCGATGTCGCCATAGCGGCTCTGATAGACCTCGAGGATCTTGCCGAGAAGCGCGACGCGGTCTTCAACGCTGGTCTTCGAGAAGGTCTCGAAGGCCTTCTTGGCCGCGGCCACCGCCTTGTCCACGTCGGCCTTGGACCCGATGCTGATCTTGGCGCAGGGCTCTTCGGTCGCGGGATTGATCACGTCGAGCGTCTTCGGCTGGGCCGGGTCAACCCACTCGCCGTTGATATAAAACTTCAGGCATTCTTTCATGACAGTCCTCCGTTTGAAGCCGGTCCTCGCGGGCCGGGCGCCTGTTTTTATGGTGGATCGGACCGCGATATGGGCGAAAACCGCCCGGCGACGCTCCGTTTTTTGGCACCCATGCGAGGGGATTTTTATTGTCAGGAAAACTGGCATGCGCATCGGGCGCGGTCCAGTGCAAAAAGCATTAGATTTCTGCCATGCGAGGGCCCCGAAAACGCCGCCCAACGCAAAATTTCCGGTTTGCCGCCCCAAAAAAACCGCAGACTGGCAGATCATGTAGGCCCAGACGAATTGGGCCACCAACCGGACGATTGAAAGATATGTTTGTCGATGGACGCCAGGTCCCCGAAGGGACCGAAATCGAGACCGACCTCGCCATTATCGGCGGCGGGGCAGCGGGCATTACCATTGCGCGCGAATTCGCAGGGACGGGTGTGCGGGTCGCGCTGATCGAATCCGGCGGCTTCGATTTCGATGCCGACACCCAGGCGCTTTACGAGGGCGAGATCGGCGGCGTGGACTACACGCTGGACGGCTCGCGCCTGCGCTATTTCGGCGGCAGCACGAACCATTGGGGCGGCTGGTGCCGCCCGCTCGAAAAGGAAGATTTCGAAAAGCGCGACTGGGTGCCTCATTCCGGCTGGCCCATCACGCGCGGCGATCTCGACCCCTATTATCCGCGCGCCGCTGAAATCTGCCAGCTCCATTCCACCAATTTCGACGACCCCAAGGGCTGGAAGACCGACAAGCCGGTCGAGCCGCTGCCGCTGGCGGGCGACGAGGTGATGACGCGCTTCTTCATCTATTCCCCGCCCACCCGCTTCGGCGAGGTCTACCGCCCCGACATCAAGAAGGCGGAGAACGTCACCTGCTATCTCAATTCCAACGTGCTGGAGATCTTGCCGACGGAAAACGCAGCGGAAGTGGACCATCTGCGCGTGGCGACGCTTCAGGGCAACGGCTTCACCGTGAGGCCGAAAACGGTCGTGCTCGCCACGGGCGGCATCGAGAATGCGCGCATGCTGCTCCTGTCGAACAGCATCGCGAAAGCGGGTCTCGGCAACCAGAACGACCTGGTGGGCCGCTATTTCATGGAGCATCCGCATATCCCCTATCCGGCGGATATCCTGATTACCGATGAAAAGCTGGTACCCGCCTTCTACCGCACCTATACGCCGGTTGAAAAAGCGGTGATGCGCGGCTGCTTCATGTTCACGCCGGAATATCTGGCGCGCACCGGCCGCCTCGGCACGGTGATGACCTTCTATCCGCGCGAGGAGGTGAAGACGGCCTACACCCCGTCGAAAGACGGCGACGTCACACCGGAAAAGAAGGCGGAACGGGAAGCTGCCCACAAGCTCGATGCGGGCATCCTGCAGGCGATCCGCAGCTCGACCGCCCTGCCCGCGAAAAACGACACGCTGGGCTGGCGCTTCGGCATCGGCTGCGCCAGCGAGCAGCATCCCAATCCGGACAGCCGCATCACGCTGTCGGACGAAAAGGACGCCCTCGGCCTTCAGCGCACCAAACTCACCTGGCGGCTCAAGGGCACGGATGCGACGAGCCTGCACCAGAATGTCCGCGCGCTGGCCCGCGCCTGGGGCGGCTGGGGCGAGGGACGCATCCGCATCATCTTTCAGGACCGCGAGGAATGGACCGAGGCGGAGGGCTGGGGCAACCACCATATGGGCTCCACCCGCATGGCGGCCGACGCCAGACAGGGCGTCTGCGACGCCGATTGCCGCGTGCACGGGATGTCGAACCTCTATATCGCCGGCTCCTCGGTCTATCCGACGACCGGCACGGTCAACCCGACGCTGACGCTGGTCGCACTGGCGGTGCGCATGGCCGACCATCTGAAAACGCGCTTCGCAAACAGCATGCCCGGGGAGACGCTCTGAATGGCCGACGTAACACTTTCGCGCAGAAACGTCCTGATCCTCGCCGGTGCCGCGGTGGCGGTGAGTACCATCCCGCTCGCCGTCTCCCTGTCGGAGCCGGAACAGATCGGGCTCGAAAACAGCCTTGCCGGTCTCATGGCCGCCCGCGACGCCATTGCGGTCATCGGCCATCGCTGGATCGCCGAGGACGGCGGACAGCCCAATGTCGCGGCGCTGAGCCGGCGCATCGCGAAAAAGCTGCGCGCCCAGGGCTGGTCGCCCGACGACGCGCCGCAGCAGGCGCAAGAAGCGATGGCCAAGACCGTCCGCGCCGATTTCGCCAGCGACGACATGGTGCTGGTGGACAATTGGGCCCTGTCGCGCAGCTGCGTTGAACTTTGCGCGCTGGCCGCCCTGATGAGCGAAGACGAGCCTAGAGGCGAGGCGGAAGGCGAAGCCGCACGCCCCCACGGGTAACCTCGGGGCGAATGGGCGGCTGCCCCTGACAGAGCCGCTCGCCCGCGGGCACGCCGCGCATCCGCGCCAGGATCGTGCCCGCGCGTGAGCGCATATAGGCCGACG
>CAYSVF010000275.1:0-4265 GCA_964434415.1 uncultured Parvibaculum sp. | reverse complement strand
CGATAGATGACCGATCAAAGCGAACTCGACCGCCTCGAGGCGGAATTCACCACCGCCATCGAGGATGCGCTGGACGAAGCGACGCTCGACGACGTCCGCATCGCCGCGCTGGGCAAGAAGGGCCGCGTCTCTGAACTCATGAAGGGGCTCGGCAAGATGACCCCCGAAGAGCGCAAGGAAATGGGGCCGAAGCTCAATGGCCTCAAAGACCGGCTGAACGATGCGCTCGCCGCCCGCAAATCCGCGCTGAAGGAAGCCGCCCTCGAAGCGCGCCTCGCCACCGAAAAGGTCGATGTGACGCTCCCCATGCGCGAAAGCGCGACGGAGGCGGGCCGCATCCATCCGCTTTCGCAGGTCTATGACGAGGTTATCGCGATCTTCGCCGATATGGGCTTCGCCGTGGAGCAGGGCCCGGATATCGAGACCGACAATTACAACTTCACCGCGCTCAACTTCCCCGAAGGTCATCCCGCGCGGGAAATGCACGACACCTTCTATTTCGAGCCGAAGGAAGACGGTTCGCGGCTCCTGCTGCGCACCCATACGAGCCCCGTTCAGGCGCGCACCATGGAAGCGGGCAAGCCGCCCTTCCGTTTCGTCGCGCCCGGCCGCACCTATCGCTGCGACAGCGACCAGACCCATACGCCTCAGTTCCACCAGATCGAGGGCCTCGTCATCGACGAGGAAACCCATCTCGGCCATCTGAAATGGACGCTGGAGGAGTTCCTGCGGGCCTTCTTCGAGGTCGAAGGTGTGGAACTGCGCTTCCGCCCTTCCTTCTTCCCCTTCACCGAACCCTCCATGGAAGTCGATGTCCGCTGCGCGCGTCTCGGTAACGAGATCCGCATCGGCGAAGGCGATGACTGGCTGGAAATCCTCGGCTGCGGCATGGTCCACCCGAACGTGCTGAGGAACTGCGGCGTCGATCCGGAGAAATATCAGGGCTTCGCCTTCGGCATGGGGCTCGACCGTATCGCGATGCTCAAATACGGCATCCCGGATCTCCGCGCCTTCTTCGAATCCGACCTGCGCTGGCTGAAGCATTACGGCTTCGCCGCGCTCGATGTGCCGACACTTGCCGGAGGGCTCTCGTCGTGAAATTCACTCTCTCCTGGCTGAAGGATCATCTGGAAACCGACGCCACGCTCGACGAGATCGTCGAGAAGCTCACCATGCTCGGCCTTGAGGTTGAGGGCGTGGAAGACCCCGCGCAGCGTCTCGCGCCTTTCGCGGTGGCGAAGGTGCTGGAAGCAGGCCCGCACCCGGATGCCGACAAGCTTCAGGTGCTGAAGGTCCGCGCGCTCATCGAGGGCGAGGAAAAGGATTTGCAGGTCGTCTGCGGCGCCCCCAATGCGCGCGCAGGCATGAGCGGCATTTTCGCGCCCCCCGGCGCCACCATCCCGGTCAACGGCATGGTGCTGAAGCCGACCAAGATTCGCGGCGTCGAATCGAACGGCATGATGTGTTCCGAGCGCGAGTTGGAACTCTCCGACGAGCATGAAGGTATTGTCGATCTGGGTGGCGACTGGGCGGTCGGCACGCCCGCGGCCGAAGTGCTGGGCGCCAACGATCCCGTGATCGAGATCGCCATCACGCCCAACCGGCCGGACTGCCTCGGCGTGCGCGGCGTCGCGCGCGACCTCGCCGCTGCCGGTCTGGGTCAGCTCATCCTCGACGACATTCCGGAAATCGACGGCAAGTTCGAGAGCGAGACGAAGATCTGGCTCGACTTCCCGGCAGGCGCGAAAGATGCCTGCCCGGTCTTCGCCGGTCGCATGGTGAAGAGCGTCAAAAACGGTCCCTCGCCGGAATGGCTGCAAAAGCGCCTGAAGGCCATCGGCCTGCGCCCCATCAACGCGCTGGTCGATATCACCAACTACATCTCCTACGACCGGGGCCGCCCGCTCCATGTCTATGACGCCTCGAAACTGAGCGGCGATATTGGTGCGCGGCTTGCGAAGAAGGGCGAAAAGCTTCTCGCGCTGGACGAGAAGGAATATGAGCTGACGCCGGAAATGTGCGTCATCGCAGACAGCACCCGCGTGCTGGGTCTTGCCGGCGTCATGGGCGGCGAGGAATCGGGCTCGACCGAAGAGACGACCGACGTCTTCATCGAGAGCGCGTATTTCGACCCGATCCGCACCGCCCGCACGGGCCGCGATACCGGCATCGTGTCGGACGCGCGTTACCGCTTCGAGCGCGGTGTCGATCCCGCCTTCGTGCGCGACGGGCTGACGCTCGCTACCCAGATGGTCATGCAGCTTTGCGGCGGTGAGCCCAGTGCGGAAGTGATCGCGGGCACCGAGCCGGATGTGAGTAAAACCATCTCCTTCGACCCGGCCCGTGTGAAGCGCCTCACCGGCCTCGACCTGCCGCGCGAGGAATCCATCCGTATCCTGACGGCGCTGGGCTTCGACGTGACGGATGGTGACCGCCTGACGGTCGCAGTGCCGAGCTGGCGTCCCGATGTGGAAGGCGAAGCCGATCTCGTGGAAGAGGTCGTGCGCGTGCATGGCCTCAACGAGGTGAAGTCGGTCGCCTTGCCGCGTCGGCACGAGGTCGCACAACCCGTCCTCACCACGCGGCAAAAGCGCGAGCGCCTTGCGCGCCGCGTGCTGGCCGCGCGCGGTCTTGTGGAAACGGTCAACTGGTCCTTCATCCCCGGTCCCCATGCCGATATTTTCGGCGGCGGCTCCGCAACGCCGGGTCTGAAGCTCGCCAATCCGATTTCGAGCGACATGAGCGACATGCGCCCGAGCCTGCTGCCGGGCCTCATCGCGGTCGCGGGCCGCAACACGGATCGCGGTTTCGGCGATCTCGCGCTCTTCGAGGTAGGTGAGCAATTCGAGAGCGAGGAGCCTGCCGGTCAGATGCTGGCCGCCAGCGGCCTTCGCCGCGGTACGGCGCGGCCCCATGCGCAGGGCCGTCACTGGCAGGGCAAGGCGGGCAATGTCGATGTCTTCGACGCCAAGGCCGATGCTGCCGCGCTGCTGGCAAGCCTTGGCGCGCCGGTGGACAGTCTTCAGGTCACGGCCGATGCGCCCGGCTGGTATCACCCGGGCCGCTCCGGCGTCTTCCGTCTGGGTCCGAAAAATGTCCTCGGCTATTTCGGCGAGATCCATCCCCGCGTGCTCGAGGAGATGGACGTGGACGGTCCGCTCGTCGCCTTCGAGATATTCCCGGCTGCGATCCCCGCGCCGAAGAAGAAGGCGACCCGGGCGAAGCCGCCGCTCGACCTGGCCGACCTTCAGCCGGTGCGTCGCGACTTCGCTTTCGTACTGGGGACGAATATCGCCGCGGACACGGTTCTACGCTCCGCAAAGAGTGCCGATAAGAAGCTCATCTCAAGCGTCTCGCTGTTCGATGTCTTCGAGGGTGGTTCGCTCGGCGAGGACCAGAAGTCGCTCGCCATCGAGGTGACCTTGCAGCCGGTCGAAAAGACGCTGACCGACGAGGAACTCGAGGAAATCTCGAAGAAAATCGTCGCGGCTGTCGAAAAGGCGACCGGCGGGACGCTCAGGGGCTAGTTCCCCGTTGCGGGAACGCCGGTCGTGACCGAGGTCGTCGGGTCTCGATTCGCCTTGTCTTCGTCGTATAGCGCCTTTTCGCGCGGCAGCGCGTGATCGGAGAACTTGTCCTGAGGCGTGGGCGTGTCGAGGCGCAGCCAGTCCACCTGATTGTCGTCCTTGAAGCGGTCGTCGTCCTCAGGGCGGATATTGGGAGATTCGTAATCCTCCCAGCCTTCGTCGTCCTGCGCCTCTTGATGCGCTGAAAGATCGAGCGGCTTCGCGCTTTCGGCGCGCGCGGCGGCGATATGCATCGCCGTGAAGGCGGGCAATGCGAGGCCCAGAAAAAGCACGCGCCGCATTTTGCCGTCGATATCCATTTGTACCCCCCTCGTGTCGTCATTGCATGTTTTCGGGACTATAACGAAACAAGAAAAATGAAGGGAGACAGGAATGGCGGCTTTCGAACCCTATGAAGTGCTCCGCAAGGACAGGGACGGCAATGAGATCCGGTTGACGGGGCGCGCCGTCGGCACCCCGAACGGAGGCACCGTGGTGATGCTCGCCTCGCTCGGCCGTCCGGGATCGGATTTCGACGATCTTGCCGAACGGCTCGCCCTCAAGGGCTACCGCGTCATCCTGCCGGAGCCGCGCGGCATCGGCGGCAGCACCGGGCCGATGAGAGATCTGACGCTGCACGACCTTGCCGCCGACGTTGCCTATGTCGTCGAAACGCAGACCACGGCTCCCGTCACCATG
>CAYSVF010000274.1:1463-4266 GCA_964434415.1 uncultured Parvibaculum sp. | reverse complement strand
GACGTCCTGCAGGTCGAAAAGCTCGATGCCGAGCCCGGCGCCACGGTCGAACTGGCCGAGGTCCTGATGGTTGGCGGCGAAGGCGAGACCAAGCTGGGCTCCCCGCTTGTGGACGGTGCCAAGGTCACCGCCGAGGTGGTCGAGCAGGCCCGCGGTCCCAAGATCACGATTTTCAAGAAGCGCCGCCGTCAGAATTCGCGCCGCAAGAACGGCCATCGTCAGGACCTCACCGTCCTGAAGATCACCGGCATCGCCGGCTGAACGGCAGCTAAGGAGCAGACACAATGGCTCATAAAAAGGCAGGCGGTTCATCCCGCAACGGTCGCGACAGTGCCGGCCGCCGTCTCGGCGTCAAGAAGTTCGGCGGCGAGCAGGTCATTCCCGGCAACATCATCATCCGTCAGCGTGGCACGCAGTGGCACCCGGGTGAGAATGTCGGCATGGGCAAGGACCACACGATTTTCGCGAAGTCCGAAGGCGTCGTCGCCTTCCGCACCCGCAAGGGTGGCCGCGCCTATGTGTCCGTCGTACCGGCGGACATGCCGAAAGCGGCTGACTGACAAGGGCGGGGATGCCACCTCGCCGGTGGCGTCCATCCAGGGTTTCAAAGAGGGAGATGGGTCGCCATCTCCCTTTTTCTATGCGCTCTCCCCGGCGGGGAGCGGAGGAGGAGAAACCCGATGCTGGAACAGTTGAAGACGGAACGGCTTATCTTGCGCCCCTTGAGGCATGCCGATGCGCGCCCGCTCGCCGAAATCGCCGATAACCGGAACATCGCCCGCATGCTGGCGCGCCTTCCCCACCCTTACGAGCTGTCGGATGCCGAGGAATGGATTGCGCTGCAGCCGGAACGGCGCGCGAGCGGCACGGAATTCTGCTATGGCGTGACGCTGGACGACCGGCTCATCGGCTCCTGCGGTACACTGCGCCTTGATGACGGCTCATACGAACTCGGCTACTGGATCGGCGAACCCTGGTGGAACAAGGGCTATGCGACGGAAGCCGCCGAAGCGGTAATCGCGGAAACCGCCGCGAAATTCGGCCCCGGCCGTATTGTGGCAGGCCATTTTGCCGATAATCACGCATCGGGCCGTGTACTGACCAAGCTGGGCTTCCGCTATACTGGCGAAGAAAAACGCTGGTCGCTGGCCCGCAACGAGCATGTCCATGCGCTGCGCATGGTCCTCAAGCAAGAGGCAAAGGCCGGCCGGAACGCCGCCTGAAGGCAAAACAGATGAAGTTTCTCGATCAAGCCCGTGTCTTTATCCGCTCCGGCGACGGCGGGGCGGGCTCCGTCAGCTTCCGGCGCGAGAAGTTCATCGAATATGGCGGCCCGGACGGCGGCGACGGCGGCAAGGGCGGCGATGTGATGGTCGAATGCGTCGACGGCCTCAACACGCTGATCGATTACCGCTACCGCCAGCACTTCAAGGCAAAGACGGGCATGCACGGCATGGGGCGCAACCGCACCGGACACAAGGGCGCGGATGTGGTGCTGAAAGTACCCGTTGGCACGCAGGTCTTCGAGGAAGACGGTGAAACGCTGATCGCCGACCTGACGAAAGTCGGCCAGCGCATCGTCATCGCGCGCGGCGGCAATGGCGGTTTCGGCAATGCCTATTTCAAAAGCTCGGTGAACCAGGCCCCCCGCCGCGCCAATCCCGGCCAGGAAGGCATTGAGAAGACGATTATCCTGCGGCTGAAGCTCATCGCCGATGCCGGGCTCGTCGGCCTGCCCAATGCGGGCAAATCGACCTTCCTTGCCGCGGTAAGCGCAGCCAAGCCCAAGATCGCCGATTATCCGTTCACCACCATCCACCCCAATCTGGGCGTGGTGAGGGTGGAGGCGCGCAGCTTCGTGCTGGCCGACATTCCCGGCCTCATCGAAGGCGCGCATGAAGGCGTCGGGCTCGGCGACCGGTTCCTCGGCCATGTGGAGCGCTGCGGCGCGCTGATCCACCTCGTGGACGGGACTAGCGACGACGTGGCGGAGGCCTATCGCGTCATCCGCGAGGAACTCGACGCCTATGGCGCCGGGCTGACGGAAAAACCCGAAATCCTCTGCCTCAACAAGGCCGACGCCCTGCTGCCCGAAGACCGCGAGGAAAAGCGCAAAGCCCTGGAAGAGGCAAGCGGCGGCAAGGTCCAGATCATTTCCGGCGTGTCCGGCGAGGGCGTCGACAGGATCCTGCACATGGTCGCCGATTTGGTGGACGCCGCCCGCGCGGCGGAAAAGGCCGAACGGGAAGCCGCCAATGCCAGTGGCGAAGACGAAGGGTGGCAGCCTTGATCGCACGACGCCTCGAAACCGCCCAGCGCGTCGTGGTGAAGATCGGCTCCTCGCTCCTCACCGAAAGCGCGACCGGCAAGCTGAACCGGAAATGGCTGGAAGCGCTGATCGACGATATCGCCGCCATGCGTCATGCGGGACAGGAAGTACTGATCGTCTCGTCGGGCTCCATCGCCCTCGGCCGCCACGCGCTGAAACTGCCCTCCGGCAAGCTGAAGCTGGAGGAAAGCCAAGCCGCCGCCGCGGTAGGGCAGATCTCGCTCGCCCATGCCTATCAGGAAATTCTCTCCGGTCACGGATTGTCCTGCGCCCAGATCCTGCTCACGCTGAGCGAGACGGAAGAACGACGCCGCTATCTGAACGCGCGCTCCACCATGAACACGCTTCTGCGCATGGGCGCGGTGCCCGTCGTCAATGAAAACGACACGGTGGCGACGACCGAAATCCGCTATGGCGACAATGACCGCCTCGCCGCCCGTGTCGCCGCCATGATCTCCGCCGACCTGCTCGTCC
>CAYSVF010000274.1:0-1453 GCA_964434415.1 uncultured Parvibaculum sp. | reverse complement strand
TGCTGTCGGATGTGGACGGGCTCTACACCGCGCAGCCCGGCACGCCGGGCGCGGACCATATCGCCGAAGTGCCCGTCATCACGCCCGACATAGAAGCCATGGCCGGCGACGCGGCGAGCGAATTTTCGCGCGGCGGCATGAAGACGAAAGTCGCCGCCGCCCGCATTGCCACCGAGGGCGGCAGCCACATGCTGATCGCCAATGGCCGCGTGGACCATCCCTTGCGCGCCCTGCGAGAAGGAAAGGCGCGCTGCACCTGGTTTGCCGCTCATGCCAGCCCCCGCGCCGCCCGCAAACGCTGGATCTCCGGCACGCTGAAGGCGCTTGGCAGCCTCGTCATCGACGACGGCGCCGTGGCCGCGCTGGAACGCGGGCGCAGCCTTCTCCCTGCGGGCATTACCCGCATCGAGGGCGAGTTCGACCGGGGTGACGCCGTCAGCGTCTGCGACGGCGCCGGCCATGAAATCGGCGTCGGCCTTAGCGCCTATTCCAGCCGCGATGCGCGCGAAATCATCGGTCATTCGAGCCATGAGATCGAGGAGCTGCTGGGCTATTCGGGCCGCGCGGAAATGATCCATCGCGACGATCTCGTCCTGAAACGCCCCGGACTGCCGGAATGAAACAGCGGACAGGCGAATTTGGCGGCCCGCCCGCTCTGCGTTAGGTTGACGGGCCGATAGAGATGAAAACCAACGGGTTCAAGGATTTAGAGCCGTGACGATCGTGAAGATGAAAGGCGACCACGCCGACATTCCCGCCCTGATGAGCGATATCGGCAAGCGCGCGCGAGAAGCCGCCCGCACCCTTGCCCGCGCCACGACCAAGCAGAAGGACGCCGCGCTTCTGTCCGCCGCCATGTGCATTCGCGCCAATGCGGGCGACATTCTGGAAGCCAACGCCGCCGACCTGAAGGCCGCCGAGGATCGCGGCCTCTCCGGCGCGCTGGTGGACCGGCTGACCCTGACCGACGAACGCGTGGAAGCCATCGCCAAGGCGCTGGAAGACATCGCCGCCCTGCACGACCCGGTCGGCACGACGATTGCCGAATGGGACCGTCCCAACGGGCTTCACATCCAGCGCATCCGCACCCCGCTCGGCGTCATCGGCATCATCTATGAAAGCCGCCCCAATGTGACGGCGGATGCGGGCGCGCTCGCCATGAAGGCAGGCAATGCCGCCATCCTGCGCGGCGGCTCTGAAGCGGTGCGCTCCAACCACGCCATCCACGCCGCACTTGTCGAAGGCTTGCAGGCCGCCGGCCTGCCCGAAGACGCCATCCAGCTCGTACCCGTGCAGGACCGCGACTGCGTGGGCGAAATGCTTCGCGGTCTCAATGGCAATATCGACGTCATCGTGCCGCGCGGCGGCAAGAGCCTCGTCGCCCGCGTGCAGGAAGAGGCGCGCGTACCCGTCTTCGCGCATCTGGAAGGCATCTGCCATGTCTATGTCGACC
>CAYSVF010000273.1:0-4269 GCA_964434415.1 uncultured Parvibaculum sp. | reverse complement strand
TGTGCTCGGAGAGTTGTATCAGTTAGAGTTGGCGGTGCGGCTGCGTCTTCTGCTTGCCGCTCTGAGGGTGCGCCTGTCGCGCCTGTTCGACGACATGCTCGATTTTTCGCAGATGGAAACGCAGACCCTGACGCTGGCGCCGCGCCAGCTCGACCCCTGCGAACTGGCGCGCGACGTGGTGCGCGCCATGCGGGATGCGGCGTCGAAGAAAGGTCTGTCCCTCGAACTCGACCTCGCCACCGACATACCCGCGGTCATGACGGCCGATCCGGACCGGCTGCGGCAGGTCCTGATCAACCTGATCGACAATGCGATAAAGTTCACCGATCAGGGAGGCGTGGTCCTGCGCGCGGCGCGGGTGGAGGGGCCCGGGAATACGACGCTCCTGCGGTTTTCGGTGACCGATACCGGCCCCGGCCTCAGCGAGGATATGCGCCAGCTCGTCTTCGACACTTTCGAGCGCGGTCCGCAGGAAAAGGCCGACGATGCCATGGTCCACAGCGCGGGCCTCGGCCTCGGCCTGCCGATCTGCGACCGGCTTGTCCATCTGATGGGCGGCCAGATCGGCGTGGACAGCGTGCCGGGCCTCGGCAGCACCTTCTGGTTCCTGTTGCCGCAGGAACCCGGCATGGCGGCCGAATATCTCGCCACGCTCAACAGCGCGCGCAGCGGCGAGCCGCAGTTATGGACCGCTCCGCTGCTGGACCACGGCATGCTCTACGAGATCGAGAACGAGATGACCGGCGACGCCCTGACCGAATATCTGGTGGAGGGCCTCGAAAAAGTGCTCGTCTTCCACCGCAATGTCTGCGGCGCGAAGACGACCCGCGATGCCGCAGCCTTGCGCGAAAGCGCCGCCGAGCTGGCCAAGGCGGCCGAAGAGCTCGGCCTTGCCGCCATCGCGGAAAATGCGCATGCCATCGGGGAAGCGCTGGACAAGGGCGAGGAAAAGGCCGCTTTCGCCAATGTGCCGCGCCTTGAACGAAAAATCACCGCCACCTGGCAGGCGCTGGCGCAGTCCTATCCCAGCCTGGGGGCGTAACGCCCCCGTCGCTGTGCCGGGTTCCCGGTCATGGGCAATCCGCGCAGGGGCGTGATATGACGAAGCATGCCTCCCGACACGGACCCCGAATCGATGGAATTGCCGGATGTCCCTGCGCTGGTGCCGCTTTCGGGCGGCGGCGCAGGCGGCGCCGTGTCCGTGACGCCCGACGGCGAGATCGAGGAGCTTTCCGCCGAAGCGGCCCTTGCCCTGATCGAGCGGGAGCCCGTGATGCTGGTGCATGGCGGCTTTACCGCAAGGCGGATCGCCCGCTCGCCGAATGTCCGCGATCCCCATTTCCGCGAGGCGGGGCCGCATGTCTTCGATTTGCTGGACCTCTTCGCCTTCACCT
Organism: uncultured Parvibaculum sp.; assembly: GCA_964434415.1. Classification (GTDB taxonomy): domain Bacteria; phylum Pseudomonadota; class Alphaproteobacteria; order Parvibaculales; family Parvibaculaceae; genus Parvibaculum. The sequence continues at coordinate 2,875 of CAYSVF010000273.1, read as the reverse complement.
TTCCGGCGCAACCCTGCCTGCCGACGCCTGAGGGACTTTTCCGCGCCCTCGGCCTTCCCTCCGCCGACACGCCGGAAGACCAGGCCTTGAGACTGCATGAGGCGGCGGCGCATATGCTGCGCATCCTCGCCAATCCGCGCCTGCCCGACCGACCTTTCGCCGCGCGCACCGCCTTTCGCATGGCCGAGGGCGGCTGGGCCTGGGGGCCGGGCGTTCTCCATGCGATGAAGGATGTGCTGGGGCGCGAGGGCAAGCCGCCCGCCGGGCGCGGCTTCGATGTCTGGAACGAATTGCCCGAATGGGAGGACAAGCCGTCCCGCCCCGCGCCGGGCTCGCTCCCCGTCAGCGCAGAGGAAGCGCAGGAACGGCTGGCGGAACTTGCCGGACCGGACGCGGAAGCCCGGCCCGGCCAGAAGGATTTCGCCGCCACCGCCGCGCTCGCCTTCGCGCCCCGCAGCAAGACCGGCGAGCCGGAAGTGGTGCTGGCGGAAGCCGGTACCGGCATCGGCAAGACCATCGGCTATATCGCGCCAGCAAGCCTGTGGGCGGAACGCAACCAGGGCACGGTATGGATTTCGACCTATACCAAGAACCTGCAACGCCAGCTCGATCAGGAACTTTCGCGGCTCTATCCCGATCCGGCGGAGAAGGCGCGCAAGGCGGTGATCCGCAAGGGCCGGGAAAATTATCTGTGCCTGCTCAATTTCGAGGAGATCGCCGGCCGGGCGGCGCTGGGCGGCGGCGCCGTCACCATCGGCCTCGTGACGCGCTGGGCGCGGGCAAGCCGCGACGGCGACATGGTGGGGGGCGACTTCCCCGCCTGGCTCGGCCCAAGGCTTGCCAATATGGCGGGACGGGGCGGCGTGACGCTGACCGACCGGCGCGGCGAATGCGTCTACAGCGCCTGCCCGCATTTCAGGAAATGTTTCATCGAGCGCGCAATCCGGAAAGCGCGCCAGGCCGACATCGTGGTGGCGAACCATGCGCTCGTCATGCGGCAGGCGGCCCTCGACCTCGCCGCCTCCTTTGCGCCGCCGCAAAATGCGCATAAGGCGGAAGATGCCGTCGCGGCGGGCGCCGAGGACGAGGAGCCCAGCGGGCGCGAGGCGCGGGGGCGTTTCGTCTTCGACGAGGGACATCATATTTTCGAGGCGGCGGACAGCGCCTTTTCCTCCATCATTTCAGGCCTCGAAGCCACGGAACTCCGGCGCTGGATCCGCGGCTCGGAAGGACAGAGGCGGCGGCGCGGGCGCGGTATCCAGGAGCGCGTCGGCGATCTCATCGGCGAGAGCGAAACGGCGGAAGAGGCGCTCGACGCGCTGCTGTCCGCCGCCGCGGCATTGCCCGGCCCCGGCTGGACGACGCGGCTTTCAGACGGCAGCCCGCGCGGCGCTGCGGAAAACTTTCTGACGCTGGTCCGCCAGCAGGTTCATGCGCGGGTGGAAGACGCCAATATCGGCTTCTCGCTCGAAGCGGAAACCTTTCCGCCCGTGGACGGGCTCGTAGACGCGGCCAGGAAACTCAGCGACGGGCTGGGACGGATTGCCGGGCCGATGCGGCTCATCTCCGACCGGCTGCGGGCGCGTCTCGACGACGAGGCGGACAAGCTCGACACCTCGCTGCGCATTCGCATGGATGCCGCCATACGCGGGCTCGACCGGCGCGCGCGCATTCACATCCCCGCCTGGCAGAACATGCTGGCAAGCCTTGGCGGCACGACGCCGGAAGATTTCGTGGACTGGTTTTCCATCGAACGGCAATTCGGGCGCGAAATGGATTTCGCCATGCACCGGCATTGGCGCGATCCATCTCTTCCCTTCGCCGAAGCGGTGCTGGAGCCTGCGCAGGGCGTGCTCATCACCTCCGCCACATTGCGGGACGGGCTGCCGGAAACGGAAGACGCGGACGGGAATGCGGAGGACAGCTGGACCTCGGCGGAAGTGCGCACCGGCGCAGGCCATCTCGTCGTTCCCGCCAAGCGCGCCTTCAGCCCCTCTCCCTTCGATTATGCCGCGCAGTCCCGCGTGCTGGTGGTGCGCGATGTGAACATCAACAAGGCGGACGAGCTTTCGGCGGCCTATCGCGAACTCTTTCGCGCCTCGGGCGGCGGCGCACTCGGCCTTTTCACCGCCATCCATCGCCTGCGTGCCGTGCATGAACGGATCGGCGGACCGCTCGGCGAGGCGGGGCTCAATCTTTATGCGCAGCATGTGGACATGCTCGACACCGGCACGCTGGTCGACATCTTTCGGGCGGAGCGCAATGCCTGCCTTCTCGGCACCGACGCCGTGCGCGACGGCGTGGACGTGCCCGGCGACAGCCTGCGCATGATCGTGTTCGACCGGACGCCCTGGCCGCGCCCGGACATTCTGCACAAGGCGCGTCGCGAGATTTTCGGCAAGGGCCGCTATGACGACATGCTGACGCGGCTGCGGCTGAAGCAGGCCTTCGGCCGGCTGATCCGCCGGGCCGGCGACAGGGGCGTTTTCGTGACGCTGGATGCGCGCCTGCCCACACGCCTCACCACCGCCTTTCCGCCGGGGGTGGAGGTCCAGCGGGTGGGCCTTGCCGAGGCGATCGCGCAAGTGAAGGGCTTTATCGGCGCCGATGCGCCGTGAGCGTGGCGACGGGGAGCGACCTTGCCGCCGCCTGCATCAATCCGTAAGCTCCGCTCGCCCGATCAACCGTGAGGAAGCGCATGTCCACGATCTCCCCCCAGCACGCCCTTATCTACATCATGGTCACCATGAGCGCCGTCGACCGCGCCATGAGCGACAATGAACTGCACGAGATCGGGAATATCGTGAAAACGCTGCCCATTTTCAGCAATTTCAGCGAGGAAAAGCTCATCCCCGTCGCCCGGGAATGCGCCTCG
>CAYSVF010000272.1:0-4270 GCA_964434415.1 uncultured Parvibaculum sp. | reverse complement strand
TTGTGGCGGCGCAGAAACTCGATGATGTCGAACAGCCGGTCGGCGCGGCGCATGACGGTGCCCTCCTCTTTTCCTTGAGAATGCGATCAGGCTGCTGACGGCATGTTGTCAGGAGGATGTCAGTATGAAGGAAAAACATTCTTCAAGGGAGCCTTGCCATGATCCGCCTTTTCATCTTCCCGCCTCTGCTCGCCGGCATACCCAATCCCGGCCCGTTCTGTATCAAGCTGGAAGCCGCACTGCGGCTGGCCGGCGTTCCGTATGAAACCGTCCACGAGCCCCGCCCCAACAAGGCGCCCAAGCGCCAGATGCCGTTCGTGGAAATCGACGGGGAGCGCATGGGGGATTCCACGCTTGTTCTGGAGCACCTGAAAGAAACGCAAGGGATCGATCTCGACGCGTATCTTACTCCTGTCGAGAAAGCGCAGTCCCATGCCCTGCAACGCATGATCGAGGAACGGCTGATTGTCGTGCTCGCCTATGCGCGCTGGATCGAGCCGGAAAACTGGGCGAAACTCCGCCCCGCCTTTTTCGGCTCCATGCCTTTCCCCCTTCGCCTCTTCATGCCGGAACTCATCCGCAAGCGCGTGCGCCAGTCATTCATCGCGCAAGGGACCGGTCGGCATACGCGCGAGGAAATCTATGCGTTCGGTGCGGCCGATCTCGACGCGATGAGTATGCTCCTGGGCGACAAGCCCTTCTTCTTCGGCGACCGTCCCAGTCTCGCGGATGCGACCGCCTTCGCGTTCGTCACGAGCATTGTTGGGCCGGATATGGAAAGCCCGCTCAAGACCCATGCGCTCGGCCTTTCCAATCTGGTTGCGCATAGCGAGCGCATGGGCGAACTCTTCGCCTCAACGCGGCCCCGGATCGCGCTTGCCGCCTGAACGACAAAAGCCCGGACGATGTCGTCCGGGCTTTTCCTGTTCGCGTCGCGCGCGCCTAATCCTTGCTGTTGCCGCGACCGTCGCCGGTATGCGTCGGCGTCCAAGAAGGCGGATCGGAGGCCGGGAAGCTTTCTTCGGATGCTTCGTCCACCGCATCGTCGTCATGCTTGCGGCGGGCTTTTTCTTCCGCCTCCTTGGCATCCGCTTCGGCTCCCTTGTCGCCCTTCGGCGTCAGCCCCGCCGGATCCGAAGCCGGAAAACTACCTTCGACGGCCTTGTCGAGATCCTTCTTGTCCTTGTCTCCCATCGGCTGTCCTCCTGTTTTTCCCTTATCCAAGCAGAAAGAGTGTTTCCCCCGAATATGGGGAGAACATGGCGGCGATGCCATATGGGCCCGAATGCGCCGTCTGCTGCGCATCCTGCCCGGTGATCGCCACCCTCGACGGTCATCGCGTCAGGATATCGAGCGCCTTTTCGACCAATGCGCCACCAAACCACGACCCGAGCGGCAAGGCGAGATAGAGGCCGAACCGGACAACAGTCGAGACATCCAGCGGCCATTCCCGGACACGTTCAAGACGCTGCTCAAGCGCAATCTGGGCTGCCAGACGCGAAGCCGTTTCCCGCACTCCTTCTGCCTGAAAGCATCGGCGGACCAGGCGATATCGTTACGCAGTCCATCCAGTTCTTTCGATTTCGCGCGGTCGATCGCGACATGCATCCGCCACATGGGCAGGCCGAAAACCAGCGCGGCGCTGAGCATCAGTCCGATGAAAAGCGGCCCGAACAAAACCCATACGGTCTGCGCGAAGGACATCAGAAAAACGATGGCGCTTGCCACCACCCATGGCAGCGCCCGGCGCAGGGCGATACGGCCCAGACCGTTCAGGTTTTGAATATTGAACAGATCGATCCTGATACGATGATCGAGATCGTGAAGCAGCAGGCTGGTATGGGCGCGCAGATAGGAAAGACTGCGGAAGATCTTGGCGAACAGGAAAAGCGTCATGGCGGCGAACCAGTAATCGGTCAGCGTCGCGCCGGACAGGCTCAGTTGATGGCCGCCGGGCCGGTACACAAGACAATAGAACACGGCACCGACCGCCAGGCCGATGGCACCGAACCCCCGGCTGCGCCTGTGCGCCTTCGCATCCGGCCCGAACTGCATTGCGCTGATATGCTTCTTGTCGACCATGACGCCATAGCTTGTAAGCATTTTCAGATCGGCGAGGTCGGCCACGCGCGTATATTCGCTCAGACCGAAAATGGCGCCCCAGAGCAAAGACACGCAGATCGCCGTCCATGCGTCGGATGAAAGCGTGGTCCCGCCCTCATGCGTCACGATGAGGGGAAACGCATTCCACCAGACGCAGAACAGAAAACTCGCAAAAACCAGAAGCGAGATCAGCAGCGCCGTCACGGAGATACCAAGGGGAGACGCCTGCATGAAGCGCGTCCCCCAGGTGAAGCTGCGCCCCGTCTTGTCGCCCTGCACGGCTTCGGCGGCATCGTCCATTCAGACTACCTGTCCTAATGCGCGTCGTTCCAGTTGTCGGCGGCGCGCGCCTCCACATCCAGCGGCACGGAAAGCCTCACCGCCGGTTCCGCGGCGCCGGACATCACCTCGACGACTTTCTTCTCCGTCTTTCCGGCTTCCCCCTCGGGGGCCTCGAAAATCAGTTCGTCATGCACCTGCAACAGCATGTGCGCCTTCAGCTTCGCCTGTTTGAGCGCATCGGGCATGCGGATCATCGCCCGGCGGATGATATCGGCGGCGGCGCCCTGAATGGGCGCGTTGATCGCTGCGCGTTCGGTGAAACTCTTCTCCGCCTGACTCTTCGACTTGATGCCGGGCAGATGAACGCGCCGTCCGAAAATCGTTTCGACATAGCCGTTCTCGCGTACGAATGCCTTCGTGCTTTCCATGTAATCCTTGATGCCGGGAAAACGCTTGAAATAGCGGTCGATATAGTCGCCCGCCTCGCTGCGCGAAATGCCGAGCTGGTTCGCCAGCCCGAAAGCGGAAATGCCGTAGATGATGCCGAAATTGATCGCCTTGGCGCGACGGCGCACCGCCGGGTCCATGCCCTCGATCGGCGTGTCGAAAATCTCGCTCGCCGTCATGGCATGAATGTCGAGCCCTTCGGCAAAGGCTTTCTTCAGCGCCTCGATATCCGCGATATGCGCGAGCAGCCTCAATTCGATCTGGCTGTAGTCTGCTGAAATGAGCTTGTTGCCCTTTTCCGCCACGAAGGCCGTTCTGATCTGACGACCGTCTTCCGTCCGTACCGGGATATTTTGCAGGTTCGGCTCGGACGACGCCAGACGCCCCGTCGAGGTCGCAGCCAGCGAATAGCTCGTATGGACGCGGCCCGTTTCAGGATTGATATATTCGGGCAGGGCGTCCGTATAGGTGCTTTTCAGCTTCGACAACCCGCGCCAGTCCAGCACGCGCTGCGGCAGGTCATGGCCTTGCGCGGCGAGCGCCTCCAGCGTATCGGCATCGGTCGACCAGGCGCCCGTCTTGGTCTTGCGCCCGCCATCGAGGCTCATCTTGTCGAACAGGATTTCGCCGAGCTGCTTGGGCGAGGCGATGTTGAATTTCTCGCCCGCCAGCTCGTACACCTCGTCCTCATATTGCGCCATCTTCTGCGCGAAATTGGCCGAGAGGCGCGCCAGCACCGTCTTGTCCACCTTCACGCCCGCCTGCTCCATGCCGACGACGACTGGGACGAGCGCGCGTTCCAGCGTCTCATAGACCGTCATGCGATGTTCGCCGGTAAGCCGCGGCTTCAGGAGCATCCAGAGGCGCAGCGTGACATCGGCATCTTCCGCCGCATATTCCGTCGCCTTGTCCACCGACACCTGATCGAAGGTGATCTGCTTCTTGCCCTTGCCCGCCACTTCGGAAAAGGGAATGCACTGGTGGTCGAGATGGATGTTCGCCAGCTCGTCCATGCCATGCCCGTGCAGCCCCGCATCAAGCGCATAGGACATATGCATGGTGTCGTCGATGGGGCCGACCTCCACACCGTGCCGCGCCAGCACCACCATGTCGTATTTCAGGTTTTGCCCGATCTTGAGAACGGAGGCGTCCTCCAGCATGGGCTTCAGCGCCTTCAGCGCATCTTTCGGGTCGAGCTGATCGACCTTCTCGCCGCCGTCGAAGTCGAGCCCGCCATCGCTCGCCTTGCCATGCAGGAGCGGAATGTAACAGGCCTTGCCCGGCGCGGTCGCCAGCGACACGCCGACGAGGCGCGCCTGCATTTCATCGAGCGAATCAGTTTCCGTATCGACGGCGATAAAGCCCTGATCCCTCGCCTTGTCGAGCCAGGGCTGAAGCGCGTCGAGCGTGGTGACGGTTTCATAGGCCGATACATCGA
>CAYSVF010000271.1:0-4272 GCA_964434415.1 uncultured Parvibaculum sp. | reverse complement strand
GCGGGGCTTGCCGCGCTGCCCTGCGTCAGTGCCGACCGGGACGAGCGCCTGACCCGCGTCTTCGGGCCGGATGCACTCGGTCATCTCGAAATCTGGCTGATGACGCGAAACGACCTTGCGCAGCTCGCTCATGTGCGGGCGGTTATGGAGTTTCTGATCGAGACGCTTAAAAATGCGCGCGGCGTATTGGAGGGACAGTCGGTCAAGGTGGTCGAGCTGGAAGGGGCGGTTCGTCCGCGCTGACCTCAAGCCCTTGAAAAAGCGTTCAAAACGGCGCTCACCATTGATATTGCGGGCTGTTTCAGCGTAAAAACAAGGCCCGGGTCGGTGCCGGAATCAATTGTTTCTTGTTTAGCGGGAATTAGTCGGTTGGCGCTAGGCTGACTCACCGAAATGGCGCTGGCGTTGCCTCAGTTTTGTCTCAAAACCGGCACAAACTGCGGGCTCATGGGGGTTATCTCCTGAAACCTTCTGCGAGCGGGAAACCCTCCGCACATATCTGTGCGGGGACCCCCAAGCTGCCGCGGGCGTAACGGCACAGCTGCTTCGTTAAGGAGCGCCGCCACGCTGAAAAACAGGCGCCGAGATGCGGGGCGCCGGCAGGGAAGGCCGCAGAAAGGACCCGGGAGAAATGGGTAACCGGACGGAAGACATGGCAGACAAGAACACCAGTTCGGCTGATAGCAACCGTGTACTGATTTTCGACACCACGCTGCGCGACGGAGAACAGTCTCCCGGCGCGTCGATGACGCTTGACGAGAAACTCCAGATCGCCGAGCTGCTCGACGAGATGGGCGTTGACGTCATCGAGGCGGGGTTCCCCATCGCGTCCAACGGCGATTTCGAATCCGTGCGCGAAGTTGCCCGCGTCGTGAAGAACGCCGTCGTTTGCGGTCTTGCCCGCGCCGGCGTGAAGGACATCGAGCGCGCGGCGGATGCGCTGCGCGGTGCGAAGCGCGGGCGGATCCATACCTTCCTTTCCACCAGCCCCGTCCATATGAAGCACAAGTTGCAGATGGAACCGGAACAGGTGCTGGAGGCCGTGGTTTCCAGCGTCACCCATGCGCGCAATCTGGTGGACAATGTCGAGTGGTCGCCGGAAGACGCGACCCGCACCGACCATGATTTCCTCTGCCGCTGTGTTGAGGCCGCCATCAAGGCCGGTGCGACCACGATCAATATTCCGGACACGGTCGGCTATTCCGTGCCCGCGGAATATGGCGCGCTGATCGCCATGCTGCGTGAGCGCGTGCCGAATATCGATCAGGCCGTGATCTCGACCCATTGCCATAACGATCTGGGGCTGGCGGTAGCGAATTCGCTGTCGGGCGTTGCCAATGGCGCGCGGCAGGTGGAGTGCACCATTAACGGTATCGGTGAGCGCGCAGGCAATGCGGCGCTCGAAGAGATCGTGATGGCGCTCAAGGTGCGTCAGGACGCGATGCCCTATGAAACCGGCATCGATACGACGATGATTGCGCGGGCCTCCCGACTCGTGGCGGCGGTTACCGCGTTCCCGGTCCAGTACAACAAGGCCATTGTGGGTCAGAATGCCTTCGCGCATGAAAGCGGCATTCATCAGGATGGCATGCTGAAGAACAATCAGACCTATGAGATCATGACGCCGGAAAGCGTCGGCATCACGAAATCGTCTCTGGTCATGGGTAAGCATTCCGGCCGTCACGCGTTTCGCGAGAAGCTCAGGGAACTGGGTTACGCGCTGGGTCAGAATGCGATGGAGGACGCCTTTACGCGCTTCAAGGACCTGGCTGACAAGAAGAAGTTCGTTTTCGACGACGACATCGTCGCGCTGGTCGACGACGAGGTGGCGCGCGGCAGCGAAAAGATCCGTTTCGTCTCGCTGCGCGTGATTGCCGGATCGACCGGGCCGCAGGAAGCGACACTGGAGCTTGATGTCGAAGGAACGCGTGAAACGGTGACAGCGACAGGCTCGGGTCCGGTGGATGCGACCTTCAACGCGATCAAGGAACTGGTGCCGCATGATGCGAGCCTGCAGCTCTATCAGGTCCATGCCGTGACAGAGGGAACAGATGCGCAGGCGGAAGTGAGCGTGCGGCTGGAAGAAGCCGGCAAGACGGTGACGGGCCGCGGTGCCGACACCGATACGCTGGTCGCTTCGGCGAGGGCCTATGTCAGTGCCCTGAACAAATTGCTGGTCAAGCGCCAGCGCCACGCGCCCGGTGCGGAACGGGCGACCTCGAAATAGCGGTGAGGTCCGAGTGAGGGGTGTGCCGGAGTGAGTGCGCACAAGCGAAACGCTGCCATGACACATGGCGAATTTGAACTTGAGTTGATGCGAAGGCCGGAGCGGTCCGACGTCAACGCTTTGTCGAAGGAAAAAGAAAGCACATGATTTCCGGTCTGCTCGGCATGTTCTCCGCCGATATGGCGATCGATCTGGGCACAGCGAATACGCTGGTCTATGTGAAGGGGCGCGGCATCGTGCTCAATGAGCCCTCGGTCGTTGCAATCGTTGAAAAAGGCGGGAAGAAGCAGGTGCTTGCCGTCGGCGAGGAGGCCAAGATGATGCTCGGCCGTACGCCGGGCAACATCCAGGCGATCCGTCCGATGCGCGACGGCGTGATTGCCGACTTCGAAATCGCGGAGGAAATGATCAAGCATTTCATCCGCAAGGTTCACAACCGGCGCACTTTCGCCAATCCGCAGATCATCGTCTGCGTGCCGTCGGGCTCGACGGCTGTGGAACGCAGGGCCATTCAGGAATCGGCTCTGTCGGCGGGCGCGCGTCGTGTCTATCTCATCGAGGAACCGATGGCAGCCGCCATCGGCGCCGGTCTGCCGGTGACCGAGCCGACGGGCTCCATGGTGGTCGACATTGGCGGCGGTACCACGGAAGTCGCCGTGCTCTCGCTCAACGGTATCGTCTATGCGCGCTCGGTGCGCGTGGGCGGCGACAAGATGGATGAGGCGATCATCGCCTATATCCGTCGCAACCATAATCTGCTGGTGGGCGAGGCGAGTGCCGAACGCATCAAGAAGGAAGTTGGCTCCGCGGCCATGCCGCAGGACGGCGAAGGCATGACGCTCGAAATCAAGGGACGCGACCTGATGAACGGCGTGCCGAAGGAAATCCGTATCGGGCAGCGCCAGATCGCGGAAAGCCTGGCCGAGCCGGTGGGCGCCATCGTTGAAGCCGTGAAAGTGGCGCTCGAAGCGACGCCGCCGGAGCTTGCCGCCGACATCGTGGACAAGGGCATCGTGCTGACTGGCGGTGGCGCGCTCCTTGCTAACCTCGACCAGGTGCTTCGTGACGAGACGGGTCTGCCCGTTTCGATAGCCGACGACGCGCTTTCCTGTGTCGCGCTGGGAACCGGCAAAGCGCTGGAGCATATCCGGACGATGAAACACGTTCTGTCGTCCGTTTACTAAAGGATGCGGCGCCTCGCCATGAGCGCGTCCGGTCCTCGCTGGGTTTGGTGTTTCTTGTATCGGGACGCGGGGAGCGTACCGTTTCGGGGCGGGGTATGGTGCCAGGGGGCAGGCAGGCGTAATGGATCCGAACCGGACATCGCAGCCTTTTCGTGAGTTTTCGCACAGGCTGTCCCTGATCTTCATGATCACGCTGGCAGCGGCGCTGCTGTTGCTGGGCCGGGCGGAAACCTATGTTTTCGACCGGGCGCGCCAGACGGTGACGGATATTGCCGCGCCGCTGCTGGAGGTCGCTTCCCGGCCCGTCGCGGCAACGCGGCGGTTGATCCAGCGCACCGACGAATATGCCTATGTCTTCGACGAGAACGAGCGGTTGCGTGCGGAGAACCAGCGTCTTCAGGCGTGGCGCGAAAAGGCGCTCAAGCTGGAAGCGCGGCTGGCCCGTTACGAGGCGCTTCTGAATGTTCAGGTCGATCCCAGCATCAAGTATGTGAGCGGGCGCGTCGTCAGCGACAATGGCGGTCCCTTTGTCGATACCGTGCTCGTCAATGTGGGCGGGGATCAGGGCGCCGAGAGCGGCCAGGCGGTGATTGACGGGAACGGCCTTGTGGGACGCGTGGTGGCGACCGGGCCTCATGCGAGCCGCGTCCTGCTGCTGACCGACCTCAACAGCCGGGTGCCGGTGGCCATCGAGCCGTCGCACTACAAGGCGGTGCTGGCGGGCGACAACACCAAATGGCCGAAGCTTGAATATCTCACCGTAAGCGGCGCGGTGGCGCCGGGAGACCGCGTGGTAACGTCGGGCGATGGCGGCCTCATGCCGGCGGGGCTGCCCGTTGGGGTAGTCATCCAGACCAGTGA